>JAHRVD010000370.1 GCA_019090845.1 Marinosulfonomonas sp. | reverse complement strand
CCGATCGTGCGGGCAATGAAATGATGTATATCCGGGATCAAATGCCCGCCCATTTCCGCCATGAACACCGGCAGGCCAAGCGCGAGCGCAAACCAGACCGATCGGGCAAGCCGGTCAACGTCTTGTTTGTGCAGGTCAACGGGGGCGGTTTTCCCGTCCGCATCGGCCACCACCTTATAGCCGGCACCTGCGAGCGCCGCGGCGATATCATCAACCGTCAGCGTGCCGGAAAAATAGCGGATGCTGGCGCGCCCCGTGGCCAGGTTCATCACTGCTTCTGACACGCCGGGCAGTAATTTGATCGCCGTCTCGATCCGGTTCACGCAAGAGGCACAGGTTGCGCCCTCGACCTTTACGCTGACCTCGTCCAACCCCGCCGGATAGCCCGCCTTTTCCATAGCCGCGCTAATTGCGGCGGTGGTGGCGGGCGTTTCAAATTCCACATCTGCTTTGCCGGTTGCCAAATTGACGGTCGCGTGATTGACCCCCTTTACCCCGGCGATGGCCGTTTCCGCGCGACGCACACAGCCCGCACAGCTTAACCCCTCTACCTGCAAACGGATGCTGGTGGGTATTTCAGGCATATTATCGCGTGGCATGGTTTTGACCCTTTTCGGCTGGTGTCGTGCCGGATATAGGCCTTCCAGTTACTGGAAGGTCAAGGCCCGCGCAGCAATTTTGACCAAAGCCCGATCCCAAAGTAGAACAATGTCGGTGAAAATTGCAAAAATAACGGGGGAACAAAACCAATGACGCAAGACACATATATCGTTTCAAGCGAGGATATCGCCGCAATGCCGGGTTTAAACAAAACCCATTTTCTTAATCCCAAGGGCAAGCGGGTTAACAAATCGCTCGGCGATATGACCGGCCTTACCGGCCTTGGATTTCACATCAGCGAAGTCGCACCAGGGGATGAAACCACCGAACATCATGTGCACCATTTCGAGGACGAATGCGTATTCGTGCTGGCCGGACAGGCAACGGCGATTATTGGCGAGGACAGTTTTGCGATCAAAGCGGGTGATTTTATCGGCTATCGCGCAGGCGGGCTGGACCATTCGATCATCAACACCGGCACCGAAACTTTACGCCTGATAGTGGTGGGCGAGCGGCTGGCCCATGATGTGGCCGACTACACAAGGAAGGAAAAACGTATTTATCGCAATGCCGGTATGAAATCGGAACTGGTCGATCATGACGCGATCACCATTGTCAACGCAGGGGCCAAAAAGTAACAGCGGGCTGCGGCGCCAAAATCCCTTACGCCATTGAGCGGACCGCATCGTAGATCGCTTTGGAACGCGCGCCCGAGCGGCAATAGGCCAGAACCGGCCCGGGCTGGCTGTCGATCGCATCAGCAAACGCCGAAACCTCGGCCTGACCCGCCTGCCCCGGAACGATTGGAATGTAGAAAGCAGCAAGCCCCGCAGCCGACGCCGCAGCCTTGATTTGTGCAAAGCTCGGCTGGCCCGGACCTTCATTGTCGGGCCGGTTGCAGATGATGGTGCGAAAACCCTGCGAATACACGTGAACCATGTCGTTGGGTTCAAGCTGGCCAGCGACCGAAATCCGGTCGTCGAGTTTCGAAAAATTCATGTATTGCTCCTGCTCGATCAAAGAAGGTTTAGCGGCACCTTAAGGGTTGGGTTTCCCTCTTCGTCTTTGGGAACTTCGCCGGCGCGCATATTTACCTGTAACGACGGGATTATCAGCTTGGGCACGTCTAGCTGGGCATCGCGCTCGGTGCGGAACTTTATGAACTCGGCTTTGCTCTTACCACCGCCGACATGAATGTTGTGTTCCTTTTCCGCACCCACCGAGGTTTCCCAGGCAATATCGCGCCCGTTGGGGCCATAGTCATGGCACATGAACAGCCGCATCGCGTCCGGCAGCGCCAGAACTTTCTGGATCGAGTCATAAAGAACACCTGCATCGCCACCGGGGAAATCGGCCCGCGCAGAACCACCATCGGGCATGAACAGAGTATCGCCAACAAATGCCGCGTCGCCCAAAATATGGGTCATGCAAGCCGGGGTGTGGCCAGGGGTTCCCAGAACAACGGCCTTCAGATTACCGACCTGATAAGTGTCACCATCTTCAAACAGCCGGTCAAACTGCGACCCGTCGCGCTGGAACTCAGTGCCTTCGTTGAACACTTTACCAAAGGTTTCCTGAACGACTGTGATAGCCTTGCCAATCCCGATTTTGCCACCCAGTTTTTGCTGGATATAAGGGGCCGCCGACAGATGATCGGCGTGCACATGGCTTTCGATCAGCCATTCCAGTTTCAGGTCATTATAGGTGATATAGGCAATAATTTCATCCGCATGCTCATAGGTGATGCGCCCGGCAGCATAGTCGATATCCATGACGGAATCGATGACCGCGCAGGAATTTGAGTCCGGATCACGCACCACATAACTGATCGTATTGGTCGCCGGATCAAAGAAGGCTCTGACTTTTGGCACAACGTCCATATCAATCGGGTAGCTGGTCATCTGTTGTTCCTTTCACAGGTTTGCGCATTTACAGCGGTTCTGCCGGGGGCATAGACGTATCGCGCAGGCGCAGGCCTGCTTTGGTTATCAGAATGCCGCCAATCAGGGCGGCGACGAACAGAAAAACCTCGGCCCGTCCGGTGCCCAGAACCGGCAATGCACCGCCGGGACAAAACCCGGTAATGCCCCATCCTAAACCAAAAAGCGCCGAGCCACCGAGAAGTTTCGCATCTACTCTGTTTCGCGCCGGTGTGATGAATTGGGCATCATACACCGGTGCCGGTTTGCCAAACACGATCCGATAACCGATTGCGGTCACGATCAGACCGCCAGCCATCACGAAAGCCAGACTGGGATCCCAAGTTCCGGCAAAGTCAAAAAAGTTCAACACTTTGGCCGGGTTTCCCATGCCTGAAATTGTGATCCCAATGCCAAAGATCAGACCGATCAGATAAGTAATAACGTGTTTCATGCCTCAGCCCCCGATCAGATGGCGGGCGACAAAGACCGTCACCGCGGTTGCGATCATAAAAACGATTGTCGCTGTGATTGAACGTGGCGACATCCGTGCAATGCCGCAAATTCCGTGCCCGGACGTGCAGCCCGAACCAAGCGTCACACCGACGCCAACGATCAGCCCGCCCAACAGGATCATCGACGTGGATACCGGCACCTGAACCAACGCGGCCTTGCCTGACACCAGCAGATAAACCAACGGTCCGCTAACCATCCCGGCCAGCAAAAGGGCCCGCCATGCCCAGTCTGCGGCATTGGCAGGGGTGAAGAACCCGGCCAACACACCGGTTGCCCCATAGATTCGCCCACGGAATGCCATCAGAAGAACTGAAGCCAGACCAATCAAAACACCGCCACCAAGCGACAGAAAAGGCGTAAACTCAGTGACCATTGGTGCATCTCCAAAATCGTGTTCCATTGTCAAAAGATGGTTTCATCATCGGGTCCCCGAACCATATTGCAGATCATATCTAAGGTTCCCTATACGCCAGAATAAGAGCCGCACCAACAAAACATTCAATTTCTTGAAGAAGTTATTCTTCGCCTATCCCAACTGCCCACCCGGACCCAAGGGGTTCTGTAATAAACAGGCAATTTCACGCCGATATCACCGACTGCCACAACAAACCCCGATTGCAATATCTGCACACCAATATTACTAACGCACCATTCCAACAGCCATTCTGACAGGGATCCGCCGATGAGCGCGACGATCGAAAAAGACCCGATGCAGCAGATGGTTGATAACGCGCGCGGCGCCGCTGACATGCTGAAATCGCTCAGCCACGAAGGGCGGCTGATGATCCTGTGTCATCTGGTAGACGGACAAAAATCTGTAACCGAGCTGGAACAGCTATTGGCGATCCGCCAGTCTGCCGTATCCCAGCATCTGGCGCGCTTGCGTGCTGACGGGCTGGTCAAAGCCCGACGCGACGGCAAAGCGGTTTACTACACCATTGCGGGCACCTCTTCGCGCCAGATTATCAAGGTTTTACACAGTATTTATTGCAGCCCCCAAACCTGAGCGGCGCAATTAGTTTAACCGTTTATCCCCGCATCCGGCTGGCATCCGCGTCAAACAGTGGCGCGGTTCGGATAATTGCGCGGCGACGCTGACCGAGAATTTCAATCTCAAATTCGTCGCCATCAACGATGCGCTCGCGCGGCAAGAACCCAATTGCCACGGATTGTTTGGCGAAATGCGCATAGCCCCCGGATGTGCAGAAACCCAGCACTTCATCGCCGTCAAAGATCGGCTCATAGGCCACCACATCCGCGTCTTTGGCGTCGATCAAAAAGGTGGTCAGGCGGCGGTTTGGCGGGGCCTCTTTTTGCGCTGCTGCGGCCTGTCGCCCGATAAAATCGTTCTTTTTCCATGCGATGAACCGATCAAGCCCGGTTTCAGCAGGCGTGTAATCTGGGCGGTATTCGCGCATCCATGAGCCAAAGGATTTTTCCAGCCGCAAGCTCATCATCGCCCGCATGCCAAAAGGGCGCATGCCCTGATCGGCCCCGACCCGCGAAAGTGCGCCATAAAGCGCGACCTGATGGTCGCGGTGGCAATAAATCTCATACCCCAGATCGCCGGTATAGCTGACGCGCGCAACGAGCACCGGAATATGGCCGATCGACATCGCCCGCACCGACAGAAACGGCTGCACCTCGTTGGATACATCCGCCCCGGTGGCCGCCGCCAAAACCGCACGCGCATTTGGCCCGGCGATCTGAAAGCCCAGCCGTTCCTTGCTGATATTGCGCAAGGCCACGCCGTCGCGCATATGGGCATCAAACCAGCGCATGTGGAAATCCTGCGCCGAATAAGACGCCGTCAGCTGCACCTGATCTTCGCCCAGCCGCATCATTGTGAAATCACCCATCAATTTGCCGCTTGGCGACAGCATCGGCGTCAACGCCAGCCGACCAACGGCGGGCACCCGGTTGGCCATGACATGGTTCAGCCAGCTAACCGCTTCGGGGCCTTCGACCAGATATTTGCCGAAATTGTGGATCTCATTGATGCCCACGGCAGTGCGCACGGAATGGCATTCCTGCCCCACCGCGTCATGCGAATTAGAGCGGCGGAACGACGGGGTTTCATGGCGTGGTTCACCCTTTGGCGCAAAGTAATTCACCTGCTCCATCCCGTAACCCGACCCAAATACCGCGCCCTGCGCATCCCAGATGCTATAGGCCGGGGTCGTGTCGAGCGGGCGACCAACCGGCAGTTCTTCGTTCGGATAAGTGATTGAAAAACGGCGCTGGTAATTCTCGGTTACTTTCAGGCGCGTCCAGTCTGGTCCGGTCCAATCGCCGTAACGCGCGACATCCATCGCAAAAACATCCGCTTCAGGTTCGCCCGCGACCATCCATTCGGCCAGCGCCTTGCCCACGCCGCCACCTTGGGAAAATCCGGCCATCACCGCACAGGCCGACCATAGCCCCGGTTTGCCCGGCACCGGTCCGACCAGCGGGTTGCCGTCGGGTGCGAATGTGAATGGCCCGTTAATGACCTGTTTGATCGAGGCGCGCCCCAGCACCGGATACCTTTTGAAAGACGCTTCCAGCGGCTCGGCGACCCGGTCCAGATCATTGTTCAGCAGTTCGTGACCAAAATCCCAGCGCGTGCCATCGACCGCCCAGGGCACACAGTCCTGTTCATAAATGCCAATGACCAGCCCCTTCCCTTCCTGACGCAGATATGTCTCGCCGCCGGGGTCCATCATATGGGGCAGTTCCTCGGGGTGGTTGATCACCTCGGGGATATCATCGGTGACGAAATACTGATGCTCCATCGGGTGCAGCGGCAGATAGACGCCAGCCATTGCGCCAACTTCGCGCGCCCAAAGCCCGGCGGCATTGATCACATGTTCGCACCGCACCGTGCCCTGTTCGCACACCACGTCCCAGCCGTCGTCCACCGGGTTCAGTTCCAGCACCCGGTTTCGCAGCACAATATCGGCACCCGCCATGCGCGCCGCCTTGGCATAGGCGTGGGTGGTGCCAGAGGGGTCAAGATGGCCATCAAGCGGGTCATAAAGCCCGCCCACAACGCCGGTCACGTCGATGATGGGTGATATTTTGGCGATTTCCTCGGGGCCGACAATCTCGGTCTCAAGGCCCATGTAGCGGTGCTTGGCGCGCTCAGCGCGCAGATAATCCAACCGGTCGTTATCGGTCGCAATCGTCACCCCGCCCACATGGTGCAAGCCACAGGACAGGCCAGTGATCTCTTCCAGCTCACGATAAAGGCGGATTGTATAGCCCTGAAGGGCCGCCATGTTGGTATCGGAATTGAGCGTATGAAACCCGCCCGCTGCGTGCCATGTGGAACCAGACGTCAGTTCTGATCGCTCGATCAGCATCACGTCGTTCCAGCCAAGTTTGGTCAGGTGGTACAGCACCGAACAGCCAACTACGCCGCCCCCGATGACCACCGCGCGTGCGTGCGTTTTCATGCCTGTCTCCTTGATCCAAATCCCGGCATCGCCCAAAGGTGCCCTGCCAGCCGACTATTTCGTTGATGTCAGAGTGCGGCGGTTTCGCCCTGCCCCGCAAGCGCCCAAGGCGACGCGGATTTGCCTGTTGGCGACATATTTCAGGTGCGGATCAAGACCTGCAGATCGGCAACATTGGTTCCCGTCGCATCCGTCATTAGCAAATCACCGGCCGCTTTCAGCGCGTGGTAGCTGTCATTGTCAGCAAGTGCGGCCAGCGGATCAACACCCGCTGCGCGCATCCGCGCAAGCGTGCCACCATCCACCAGCCCGCCAGCCGCGTCCGTCGGCCCGTCACGCCCGTCCGTGCCACCCGACAGGAACACCCATTCGCCTTGCCAGCCAAACTGCTCGACCAGCAGGGCGACCCGCAGCGCCAGTTCCTGATTGCGCCCGCCCAGTCCGCAGCCTGTGATGCGCACAGTGGTTTCACCGCCAAACAACCAGCAGCCAGCCCCCGAAACCCCGGCAATGACATTGGCGGCAGCACCGACATCCCCCACCATTGGTTCTGGCCAGACCGTGGCTTGCGGCGCCACCGCTGCCATCGCCGCGAGCGACATTGCGTTACTGCCAATCAACCGGTTTTCCGGGGCCACACTCAACGCCTCCACCGGGGCATCAGACGACAGGTGCCGCGTGACAGACTCTGGCAGCGCCTGCCACAGCCCGCCCGATTTCAGCAATTCCCGCGCCTCAGCCCGCGTTCCAATCGGTGACACCGTTGGCCCGCTGGCAATCACCCGCAAATCATCCCCGACCACATCCGACAGGATCAGCGCCGTGAGCCGTGCTGGTGCCGCCAGCCGCGCCAGACCGCCGCCCTTCAGGCGCGACAGGTTCTGGCGCACAAGGTTCATGTCGGTAATTTCTATGCCACCGCCAAGCAATGCCTCGTTCACCGCCGCCTTATCGGCCAAGGAAACACCAGCCACCGGGGCGGGCAATAGTGCCGAGCCACCACCGCTTACCAGCACCAGCACCCGGTCGCCGTCCCGCGTTCCCGCCAGCAGCGCAATCACCGCATTGGCCGCCTTCAACCCGTTTTCATCGGGCACCGGATGCCCCGCCGCAAAAACCTGCGCGCCCGCAATAGCGGCGGCATTTTCGTAATTGGTCACGACAATGACGCCTGCGGGGTCCGGATAATGGGCCAGGGCAGCCCGTGCCATCCCCCCGGCCGCCTTGCCCACAGCCACGATAAACGTTCGCCCGGAACAAGGCGCAAGCGGCGCGCGCGACAGGGCCGCATCAACCGCGTTGAACGGATCGGCAGCATTGACCCCGGCCATAAACAGGCTCGTCGCCTGGGTGTGAATTGCATTTTTCATATGCTCAGTGCTACGTGTTTGCGATCAGGCCGTCCAGCCGTGGAACGGCCGGATTTTCGCAGGTAACATCACAGACTGGCGCAGCACGCTTGGCGGGGTTCTAAACAGGGCTTGGTGCGAGCTTGAAGATTTTCGATGGCCACGCAGCGGGCCGGCAGGTGACGCTTCACCAGATCGACGTCGTGCATCTG
>JAHRVD010000369.1 GCA_019090845.1 Marinosulfonomonas sp. | reverse complement strand
CGGCCTCATATAATGTCACAACGCAAGCACCACCAAGACCAAGGTTGTGCTGCAAAGCCAAACGTGCGCCATCGACCTGACGCGCCTCTGCCGTGCCACGCAACTGTTGGACCAGCTCAGTGCATTGCGCCAGCCCGGTTGCCCCTAATGGGTGCCCCTTGGACAACAACCCACCCGACGGGTTGGTGACGTATTTTCCGCCATAAGTGTTGTCGCCATCAGCCACAAATTTGGCCGCGTCACCGCGCTCACACAGACCCAAAGCTTCGTAGGTAATCAGCTCGTTATGGGCGAAACAATCGTGCAGCTCGACCACGTCGACATCTTCGGGGCCGATACCTGCGGCCTCAAACACCTGACGTCCGGCTTCTTTGGCCATCGAAAAGCCAACGACCTCTCGCATGTCACCTGCTTCAAAGGTTGCCGGGCCGTCGGTTGTCATTGCCTGCGCTGCAATCCGCACCGTGGCGTTCAGCCCGTTTCGTTCGGCAAATTCCTTGGTGCAGACAATCGCCGCTGCCGCACCGCAGGTCGGCGGGCAGGCCATCAGTCGGGTCATTACACCGGGCCAGATCAGCTTGTCTGCCATCACCTGTTCAACTGTTACTTCTTTGCGAAACAGCGCTACCGGGTTGTTTGCCGCGTGACGGCTGGCCTTGGCGCGGATCTGTGCGAATGCCTCCATTGGCGTGCCAAACTCATCCATATGCGCCTTGCCTGCTCCGCCGAAATACCGCAGCGCCAGTGGCAGGCCATTGTCGCCAACCAGATCGTCCGTCGCATCGTCAAATTCCTGAAACGGGCTGACCCGGTCCTCAAACACAGCACCGATAGCACCGGGCTTCATTTGCTCAAAGCCGACGGCCAGAACACATTCCGCAGCGCCGCCCTCGACGGCCTGACGCGCCATGAACAGAGCAGATGATCCGGTTGAGCAGTTGTTGTTGACGTTGATAATCGGAATACCGGTCATGCCAACCTGATACAGGGCTTTTTGGCCGCAAGTGCTATCGCCATAGACATAACCTGCGTAGGCCTGCTGAACCTTGCTGTAATCCAGCCCGGCATCAGCCAGGGCCGTGCGTGTTGCGGTGGCCGCCATCACATCATAACTTTCGGATGCACCGGGTTTTTGAAACGGGACCACGCCCACTCCGACGACATATGCCTTGTTGCTCATTTTCAGTGCCTTTCAAAAAGTGATGCGCGGCCATTCCGGCACCGTCAACTATAAATCTAACAAGTGTTAGAATCAAGTAATCTCTTGCGACGATCACCCATGTGTGGGTTGCCGCGTCCAGCTTGAACAAGTTTCTAACATATGTTTGATTAAAATGCGAAACAGGGGCACTAAACAATGACAATCGAGCAACGCTACAGCAAAGATCTGATGGCCGGACAAGTGGCACTTGTCACTGGCAGCGGATCAGGCATGGGCCGGATCACAGCTATTGAAATGGCGGCCAGCGGGGCCAGACTGGCGCTGTTTGCACGGCGCGCCGAACCGCTGGAAGAAACGGCCGAAATGATCCGCGCCGCCGGGGGCGAGGCCTTTGTTGTCACCGGAGACACCCGCGACGAGGACACGATCGAGGCTGCAATGGTCGCGATCAAGGATCACTACGGCCAGTTGGATGTGCTGGTGAATAACGCGGGCGGGCAATATATCGCCGCAGCGCGCGACATCACCAATAAGGGTTTCGAGGCCGTTATCCGCAACAACCTGATCGGCTCGTGGCAGATGACCCGCGCGGTGGCCGACCATTTCATGTTTGAAAATGGCGGCTCGATCATTTTCGTCACCGCGATCACCCGCACTGCGCTGACCGGCTTTGCCCACACAGTTGCGGCCCGCGCCGGGGTGACCGGGTTGATGAAAACCCTTGCCGCCGAGTGGGGCGAATACGGTATTCGGCTGAACTGCGTCGCCCCCGGCACGATCAAAACCGAGGCTCTTGGGCATTACCCCATTCCCCCGGAGCGCTGGAAAGAACTGAACCGTTCGGTTTTGAACCGCATGGGCACACCGCAGGATGTTGCCGGCACGATCATTTTTCTGGCCTCAGAACTGGGCGGTTTCATTACCGGCGAAGACTGGTATGTGGATGGCGGAGAAACCCTGCACATGGGCCATGACGCACGCGACATGATTAACCCAGAAATGTTTGATAAACGAAAACGCGGAGACGGATCAGAATAATCCGCCGCCCTCAAGTGAATTCAATTGTAGGAGCATGAAATGGCCGAGCCAATCGTCCTTGTGGATGTCAAAGACCGCATCGCAACCGTAACCATGAACGACCCGGATCGGCGCAACCCGATCAGCGGTATGGAGATGATCCAGGGCCTGCTTGACGCCTTTGCGTCCGTCGAGGCCAACCCCGATGTCAGCGTGATGATCCTGACGGGCGCGGGTTCTGCGTTTTGCGCCGGTGGCGACATCAAGGAAATGGCCAACCCGGACAGCACGTTCCGCAAAGCACCGCTGGACGCCGCCGAAGGTTATATCAACGGCATTCAGCGCCTGCCGATCGCGCTTTATAACATGGACATTCCGACCATCGCTGCGATCAACGGCCCGGCCATCGGGGCGGGCTGCGATCTGACGATGATGTGCGATATGCGGGTGGCATCGGAACGCGCAAAATTTGGCGAAGTTTTCGTGAACCTTGGCATCATCCCGGGTGATGCGGGCAGCTGGTTCCTGCTGCGCCGTCTTGGGCATCAAAAGGCGGCTGAACTGACGTTCTCGGGCCGGGTTATCGATGCTGCCGAGGCGCTGAAAATGGAAATGGTTCTGGAAGTGGTGCCCCATGACGACCTGCTGGAAAAGGCGCGCGAACGTGCAGCCGTAATCGCCGCCAAGCCGCCGCGCACGATCCGCACGGCCAAACGTCTGTTGCGCAACGCCGAACGTATGGATTTGCCGGACTTTCTGAACACGGCTGCCGCGTTTCAGGCGCTGATGCATCAAACCACTGATCACCACGAGGCGCTGGCCGCCTTCATTGAAAAACGCGCGCCCAAATATACGGGCAACTAAGGACAGCCAGTACATGACTGATATCAAGGATGACGAATGGGTCGCGCGGATGGCCGAGCTTTGGCAAACCCGCAGCAAGGGGCTGATCTATGGGCTGAACCTGAAAGCCGAACTGGCCACCCGACAAGGCGTGCGCCTGCGGATGCCGTTCAACCCGAATTTTTGTGCCGACGAAGATGAAACGCTGCTGCACGGGGGCGTGTTGACGTCGCTGCTGGACAGCGCGTTTGGATTGGCAATCTTTCTGGCTGTGGGTGAAATTCAAACAATGGCAACGCTGGATTTGCGGGTCGATTATCTGCTCCCGGCCAAGACCCGGTCTGATGTTATCGTCGAGGCGCGATGCCACCATCAGACCCGCCATATCGCCTTTGGCACTGGTCAGGTTATGTTTGACGGGGCCGAAAACGAAGTGGTCGCGCATGGCACGGCGACATTTGCACTGACACGAGGCGATCAGGGCAAGGGCCACTGGTCCCTAAGGCCTAAAGATGGGACTAAAACATGACCAAAGATGAGCTGCAGGCGATCTGCAACAAAATTCCGTATTTCCGATTTCTGGATTTCACAATTGAAACGGCCGACCCTGACGGTGTCACCACAACCATGCCCTTTGCCGATCGTCACATCGGCAACCCCGAGGCCGAGAATTATCACGGCGGCATCGTTGCCAGCCTGCTGGAAGCAACGGCATCGTTAAGTGTTTCCGATGACTGGGAAACACAGCCGCCAAAACCGATCAACCTGACGGTGGACTATATGCGCCCTGCCCGCTCTGGCACGCTGAATGCCAAGGCAACCATTTCGCGAAAAGGTCGGCGCATGGCCAGCGTCGCCACCGTCGCCTGGCAGGACAACGAAGACAAACCCGTCGCCAAGGGCCTGTTTCATTTCCTGCTGGTCTAGGGCGCGCTACATATCTTTAAAGCGGGGTTTGCGTTTTTGGGTAAACGCCTCCATCGCTTCGGGGAAATCATGGGCGTTCATCATGATGTTTTGCGCCCGCCCCTCGATCTGCAGGGCCTGCTCAAAGCCGGTTTCCGCGGTTTCACGCATCACGCGCTTTGCGCTGATCAGTGCGAAAAGCGGATTGGCGGCAATCTCCTGCGCCAATGCAATTGCTTTTTCTTCGGTTTGACCGGCTGGCACAGATTCTTCGACCAGCCCCATATCATGCGCCTCTTGGCCACTTATTTCGCGGCCCGTAAACACCAACTGACGCGCCGCTGCGGCGCTGATACGCTGTTGTAACAGCCAACTGGACCCGGTGTCAGGAACGCCGCCTATCTTGCTGAAAACCTGACAAAAACGGGCGTCCTGTGCCGCAACGATCATATCACCGCACAACGCAAGGCTCATCCCGCCGCCGTAGCACACACCACTGACCGCAGAGATCAGCGGCTTGGGAAAATTGAACGCCGCCCGGGTTCCGGTATTGGCGGTATCAAGCAACTGTTGTGTCGCCCGCGTGCCTTTGGCGATTTCGGTGCGGAACCCAACCAGATCACCGCCACTGCTAAAGTGATCGCCACCGGTCATCACCACGGCGCGAACGCTGTCATCATCTTCGACAGATTTCAGCGCCGCAACCAACTGCCCGACAAAAACCAGACTATAAGGGTTGCGCCGCTTTGGCTGGGTGAAGCGCAGGATGCCAACACCCTTTTCCACATCCAGTGTCACCAGTTCAGTCATCTGTCTCTCCTACAGCTTTGGCCGCTAATTTTGGCCCTACCGGCCACCCGGCTTTTGATCTTCTAGCGTCGCTTCAAGTTCGTGGCGCTGCACCTTGCCCGACGTTGAGCGGGGAAAATCAGCCAGCGCAATGCGTCGCAGGTCTTTGGGCACTTTGTATCCGGCAAGCGAGCCGCGGCAAAGGGCGACAATATCGTCCAGCTCCAGCGGCTCTGAGGCGGCAATAAAGGCCACCGGCACCTCGCCCCATTTATCGTGCGCGCGCTTTACCACTGCGGCTTCGTCAATGCGCGGATCAGCCAGCAGCACACGCTCAATCTCGGCCGGATAGATATTTTCTCCGCCGGATTTTATCATGTATTTGGCCCGGTCAACAAAACTGATCGTGCCATCCGGGTTGCGCCGGAACAGATCGCCCATGCGAAACCAGCCGTCGGCAAAATCTTTGGTGTTGGTGGCCTCATTGGCCCAGTATCCTGAAAACAGCGTTGGTCCGCGCACCGCCATTTCACCCGGCTCGCCATCGGCCACCTCAACCCCATCCTCACCCAACAGGCGCACCTGACACATCGTGCTGATCACTTTATCAAGGCTGAATTCGGCAGCCCCAACCGGGATCATTGCCGCCGTCGCAGGTGGCAGACCGGTTTCGGTCGAGCCAAATGAATTCACGTAAGGTGCGTCCAACAAGGCTGTCAATTCAGTGATCTCACGCCTTGGAACAAGATCGGCCATCGCCCCGACGCAGGCCACGTTCGTTCGTATCGGCCCTCGCGAACGCAGCTCTTTTATCAAAGCGGCAATCGGGCCGGGCATCATCACCAGCCAGCCAAGCGAGCGGCTTTGAACCGCATCCACAATCGCGCCAACATCCGGGCCGTCCAGCACAATTACCGTGCCGCCCGACATCAGCGTGGCGAGCATCTGATCGGACGAGGCCATGTGATACATCGGCGCCCATGCCACAAAACTGTCGTCTCGGCGCACGCCGCAGTCTATTTGCATCGCCGCCATTCGCGCAATCTGGGCACGGTGACTGATCAAGGCGCCCTTGGGAAGGCCCGTCGTGCCGCTGGTATAAAGGATCAACAATCCGCTTTCCGGGTCGGCGTCGCGGATCACATCGCCGGGTTCTGTTTTTGCCAACGCGT
>JAHRVD010000368.1 GCA_019090845.1 Marinosulfonomonas sp. | reverse complement strand
TCACTGGATGTCCTGAGCTTTCTTCCCGTTCAGTCCGCCGATCCGTTTACCGGCGTGATTGTTACCGGCTATGGAACACCCCCTGGTGGTGGACGTGCGTATCGCGCTACAATCTTTGTCAATGACCCGGCACTTGATGCCCGATCGCTTAATGTTTCGCTGCACACCCGCGGCGGCCCTGCCAGCACAGCGACAGTTCGGGCCGTCGAAGATGCAATTCTGACCCGCGCCCGGCAGCTAAGGATCGGCGACAGCCGTCTCTAGACCGCAGGGGCCACTCACAGTAATACAGCGCCGGGCACTGCCCGGCGTTTTCATGAATAAGGTCCAGATCATGTCCCCTTACAATCCCGCCAAAGTCGAAAAGAAGTGGCAAGACGTCTGGGAAGACCAGTCTACGTTCACTGCAAAGCGCGACGAGACGAAGCCTAAATATTATGTGCTGGAAATGTTTCCCTATCCTTCGGGCCGCATCCACATGGGTCATGTGCGCAACTACACAATGGGCGATGTGGTCGCGCGCTACAAATCTTCGACCGGGCACAATGTTCTGCACCCAATGGGCTGGGACGCGTTTGGTATGCCCGCAGAAAATGCCGCGATGGCATCCGGCGGACACCCCAAGGAATGGACCTATCAAAATATCGCCGACATGCGCGCGCAGATGAAACCGATGGGATGGTCACTGGACTGGAGCCGGGAATTTGCCACATGTGATCCGGAATACTACGGCCAGCAGCAGGCGTTGTTCATAGATTTCATGGAAAAAGGGTTGGTCTATCGCAAGAATGCGATCGTGAACTGGGACCCGGTCGACATGACGGTCCTGGCCAATGAGCAGGTCATCGACGGGCGCGGCTGGCGCTCGGACGCATTGGTCGAGCGGCGCGAGCTGACGCAATGGTTCTTCAAAATCTCGGATTATTCCGAAGAATTGCTAAGCGCGCTGGACGGGCTGGATAACTGGCCCGCCAAAGTCAAACTGATGCAGAGCAACTGGATCGGAAAGTCGCGCGGGCTGCAGTTTGGCTTTTCGCTTATAGACGGGCCTGCTGGTTTTGATGAGGTCGAGGTTTACACGACCCGCCCCGACACCCTGATGGGGGCGTCGTTTGTTGGCATCTCGCCGGATCATCCGCTGGCAAAAGAACTTGAGCAAGACAACGCCGACGTTGCGGCATTCAACGCCGAATGCCGCAAGATGGCGACCACAGAAGAGGCGATGGAAAAGGCTGACAAGAAGGGTTTTGATACCGGGCTTCGGGTTCGCCATCCGCTTGATCCGTCTTGGGAACTTCCGGTCTACATCGCGAATTTTATTTTGATGGATTATGGAACGGGTGCTGTCTTCGGCTGCCCGGCCCATGATCAGCGCGACTTTGATTTCGCCCGGAAATATGACCTGCCGATCATTGATACCTTTGTTTCAATGGACGGCAGCCAATCGGCAAGTGAAGAGGCATTTGTTCCAACAAAGACTGAAAAGGTTCGCTGGACGAAACAATTTGCCTGGGATGAGGTTGCCACCGGCCAGCAGGCCGTCGACGCCGCGATCGCCCATTGCGAGGCCAATAATATTGGTCAGGGCGTCACCAAATACCGCCTGCGCGATTGGGGTCTTAGCCGACAGCGCTATTGGGGCTGCCCGATCCCGGTTGTGCATTGCGACGACTGCGGCGTGGTTGCGGAAAACAAAGAAAACCTGCCCATAGCGCTGCCCGATGATGTAAGCTTTGACCAACCCGGAAACCCGCTTGATCGCCACCCTACCTGGCGAGACACACCTTGTCCGTCTTGCTCCAAACCTGCGCGCCGCGAAACCGATACGATGGACACGTTTGTTGACAGTTCATGGTATTTCGCCCGGTTCACAGCCCCTCATTCCAAGACCCCGACAAGCGCACCCGACGCGGATTACTGGATGAATGTCGACCAGTATATCGGTGGCGTTGAGCACGCGATCCTGCATTTGCTTTATTCGCGCTTCTTCAGCCGCGCGATGCACATTTGCGGTCATCTGCCAGAAAAGGCCATCGAACCGTTTGACGCGCTTTTCACCCAAGGCATGGTGACGCATGAGATTTACCAGACCCGCGACGACAGCGGGCGCCCGATCTATCATTTGCCCGAAGAAATCGAGAACGGCAAAGTGAAGTCCAGCGGTGAAATCGCCGAGATCATTCCATCAGCCAAAATGTCCAAATCCAAACGCAACGTGGTCGATCCGGTTGATATTGTCCGCAGTTTTGGCGCCGACACGGCCCGCTGGTTTGTTCTGTCGGATTCTCCACCCGAGCGAGATGTAGAATGGACGGCATCTGGCGCTGAAGCCGCGTTCAAGCATCTGTCGCGGGTCTGGCGGATTGCAAGTGATATAGCGTCAGCAACGGGTGAGGGCAGCGGTGATCCGGAACTGACGCGCGCAATGCACAAGACTATTCACGATGTGACCATGGGAATTGAAACCTTTGGCTTCAACGCCGCTATTGCCCATCTTTATGCGTTCACCAACGAGTTAAACAAATCCCGCGCATCCGCCGAAACAAAGCTGGATGCAATGCGAACACTTGTGCAATTAATGAATCCGGTAACGCCGCATTTTGCCGAAGAAGTCTGGGAAATGCTGGGCGGGGAAGGATTGATAGCCGACGCTCCATGGCCAGTTGCAGACCCGGCGATGCTGGTTGAAGAAAACGTGACACTGCCAATTCAAGTCAACGGCAAACGACGTTCGGAAATCACAGTGTCCAAAAATTTGCCAAAAGAAGAGGTTGAAAAACTGGCTCTGGCCGACAAAGCTGTGCAAAAGGCGCTGAATGGTGGCGCCCCTAAAAAACTGATCGTAGTGCCGGGACGAATTGTAAATGTCGTTATCTAGACCGAATCGCAGAATATTGATGCTGGCGCTCGTTGCGCTGGCTGGCTGTGGCTACGACCCGGCTTTCGCGCCAACGGGCGCGGCGGCGAGCCTTCCAGTCCAGATCAAAGTTGATGCTCCGGACAACCGCAATGAGTTTTTGTTTGTGCAACAACTTGAAAAGCGCGTTGGCCGTCCGGTCCAGCCGCGTTATCGGTTGTCTTACCAAATTCATACGACACTGGACGGTATCGGCGTCACTCCTCAGCAGGAAATCTTTCGCAACAGTATTGTCGGCAAAGCAACCTTTTCTGTGATTGATACTTCAACGGATCAGATCATTACCCGTGGTAGTGTGGATTCTTTTACCAGCTATACCGTGGGCACGGTTGATCCGTCGGCGACCCCACCAAGCACAAACGCAACAATTTCAAGCGATACCGCCAAGCGGGATGCGAATGCCCGGCTAATGGTTATTCTGGCCGACATGCTTGTTACCCGGCTGATCGCAACCGCCGGAAACTGGAGCAAATGAAACTATCGCCGCGCGATGCCGGTGGATATTTTGCCAGACCCGACCCAAACAAAACCGGGATTTTAATCTATGGGGCGGACGCGATGCGCGTTGCCCTGAAACGGCAACAGTTGATTACATCGCTGATCGGGCCGCAAGGAGAAGAAGAAATGCGGCTGTCACGCATTCCAGCCTCGGACCTTCGCAAGGACCCGGCCGCATTGGACGCTGCAATCAAATCGCAGAGCTTCTTTCCGGGTGCACGCGTGGCGTTTGTTGAAGGTGCCACAGAAGCGAATGTGAAAACCGTGAGTGCCGCGTTGACCGATTGGAAACCGGGGGACGCACAGATCGTGGTTACAGCGGGGTCGCTGAAAGCGCGCTCTGGCCTGCGTAAATTATTCGAAGCCCACAAGAATGCCTATTCCGTCGGTATCTACGATGATCCGCCAAGCCGGCAGGAAATCCAAGCTGAGCTGACCAAAGCAGGACTTTCAAATGTCGACACGGCGGCGATGCAGGAAATTCAAGCATTGGCGGGCATGCTTGATCCGGGCGATTTTCGCCAAACGATCGAAAAGCTATCACTGTTCAAGCTGAGCGATGCCACGCCTGTCACATCCGACGATATTCTTGCCTGCAGACCGGCCACAATTGAGGCCGCTCTGGACGACGTTCTTAACTTTGTTGCCGAAGCAAAAGATGACCAGATAGGGCCGATCATGCGCACACTTGAGGCACAGGGCGTTCAGGCGGTCAGCCTGTGCATTGGTGCCACGCGCCATTTCCGCGTGCTCCACGCCGCTGCCTCTGATCCCGGCGGCGCGGCTGTGGGCATTGGCCGGGTCCGGCCACCGGTTTTTGGACCAAGACGGGATCGCATGAGCCGTCAGGCACAGAATTGGGGGGTGCGAAAGCTCGAGGTTGCCTTGCAAATGCTGACGGAAACCGACCTGACGCTACGCTCTGCATCGCGCGCACCGCAGATGGCGGTCATCGAACGCACTTTGATTCGACTGGCGATGCTGGGTAAAAAATAGGTGCTCAGGCGTTGCTGTTTTTGACCCAGTCAGCAGCAGATTTACCAGCCCACCTGCCCGTCGCCAGAGACGCGGAAATCAAGTAGCCGCCGGTCGGTGCTTCCCAATCCAGCATCTCTCCGGCGACAAACACATCGGGGATTTCTTTTAGCATCAAACCCCCGGTAACGGTAGTTTTTGCAACCCCACCCGCGACCGAAATTGCCTCGTCAATCGGGCGCAGACCACTATGACGTATCGGCAGGTTCTTAATCGTCACGGGCAGATTTTCATTCTTGCTCAAAGGCCCGCCAAATTCCATCAACAGCGCGATCTTGACCGGGTTCAGCCGCAGTGCCCGGCGCAGATAATTTGGCCAGGTCAGCTTGCCCCGTGGCTTGCTTAACGCCTGCGCAACCCGATCTGACGGCCAGTCCGGCATCAGGTCTAGTGTGACCGCCGCCCCGTTACGGACAGCTTTTGACAGGGAATAAATCCCGCCGCCTTCCAGCCCGCGTTTAGACACCACAAACTCGCCCCGCGACCGGTCGTTGCCCGCCAACAACGCGGTGCCCTTTACCGGACTGGCGAAATGCCGGTGCATATGAGGCGACCAGTCGACGCTCAGACCGGCGTTCGCTGGTGC
>JAHRVD010000367.1 GCA_019090845.1 Marinosulfonomonas sp. | reverse complement strand
GGTGAATACCGCAGAAGAGGGCGATCTGGCCGATATTCTGTATCATTATGGTGAAGAGCGAGCATCCCGCAGGATCGCCCGCGCGATTGTTCGTGAACGCGAGCAGAATGCGATTAACACAACATTGCAACTGGCCGGAATAATCGAGAAATGCCTGCCCCGCGCCAAGCCCGGAAAAAGCCGTCCGGCGACGCGGAGTTTTCAGGCAATTCGGATCGCGGTAAACGACGAGTTTGGCGAATTGGTTGCGGGACTAGAGGCCGCCGAACGCGCACTTGCGCCCGGCGGCCAACTGGCTGTGGTCAGTTTCCATTCGCTTGAAGACCGGGTTGTGAAACGCTTTTTTCAGGCGCGCGCGTCTACCGGTGGGGGCGGCAGCCGCTATGCCCCCGAAGTCGCGGCTGAAACGCCTGCCTTTGCCAAACTGTCAAAGGCGATCGGGCCGGATGCACAGGAACTGGCGGAAAATCCACGCGCGCGCTCGGCGCGGTTGCGGGTTGCCACCCGGACAAAGGCGCCTGCGGCTGATGTGGATCGCGCCGGGCTGGGATTGCCGCGCTATGAAAATAAGGGGAAAACCTGATGCGTCCGTTGCTTTATGTTCTGTCTGCGCTGGCGGTAATGGGGCTGGCTTTCTGGGCCTACCACGAGAACTATAAAACTCAGCAGGCGTTGCGCGATGTTGAAAAGCTGCAGCGCGATATTGGTGGTTTGCGCGAGGAACTGGGTGTTTTGCGCGCTGAATGGGCCTATCTGAACCGTCCAGACAGGCTGCGCGAACTGGCGGATATCAATTATGACCGTCTTGGCCTGTTGCCGTTGACGCCGCAGCAGTTCGGGCGAATTGACCAGATATCCTTTCCGCTGAACGTATTGAAAGAAATGAGCCAGCCGATTGATCTGGCCGCAAGACTGGAGTCATCCCGGTGATCCGCACACCTCTGCGTCCGCTGGCGTCGATCCTGAACGCCCGCCAGAAGGGTGAAAACCCCGAGCTGATCGAACGCGAGAATATTCGCCTTCGCCACGAAGAAACGCGCGACCGTGAACGTCAGCGCGCCGAGGGCCGCTTGCTGGTGATCGGTGCGTTTTTTCTGTTTGCGTTCGTGTCTGTCGGGCTGCGCATGGGGGTGATGGCAAATACAGAACCAACCGAGCCGCGTCAGGCCAGCGGTGCTTCGATCATTGCGCAGCGCGCCGATATCGTTGATCGCAACGGGCGAATTCTGGCCACCAATCTGTTGACTCATTCGCTTTATGCACAGCCGCCGATCATGCTGGACAAAGAACGTGTCGCGCGCGAACTGGTGGCGATTTTCCCTGATCTGGACGAGGCCGGGCTGCTTAAACAGTTTAGCGGCGCGCGCAAATTCGTCTGGGTCAAAAAACGGATTTCACCCGAGCAACAGCAGATGGTGCACGACATTGGTGATCCCGGCCTGTTGTTTGGCCCGCGCGAGATGCGCCTGTATCCCAATGGTAAACTGGCGGCGCATATTCTGGGCGGATCGTCGTTTGGGCGCGAAGGTGTGCGTTCAGCAGAAGTGATCGGTGTGGCGGGCGTCGAAAAGACATTTGACGCTTTTTTGCGCGACCCGGCTGCGGGTGGTGCACCGTTGGAACTGTCGATTGATCTGACGGTTCAGGCCGCAATCGAGCGGGTGCTTTATGGCGGCATGAAGCTGATGAATGCGCGCGGCGCGGCGGCGGTGCTGATGGATGCGAACACGGGCGAGGTTGTCTCGATGGTGTCGCTGCCCGATTTTGATCCCAACACACGGCCCCATGCGCTGCTCAAGGGCGTGGCATCTGACAGCCCGCTGTTTAACCGGGCCGTTCAGGGTGTCTATGAACTGGGCTCGACGTTTAAGTTGTTTGCAATCGCACAGGCGCTTGATAGCGGTTTGGTCAATCCTTCGACAATGATTGATACGCGCGGACCGCTAAAGTGGGGCAAGTATAAAATCCGCGATTTCCATGACTACGGCCATCAGTTATCGGTCAATGATGTGGTGGTCAAATCGTCAAATATTGGCACCGCACGGATTGCCCAGATGATTACAGCCGAGCGCCAGCAGCCGTTCCTCAAAAGCCTCGGCCTGCTGGAAGCAACGCCTGTGGAACTGGTCGAAGCACCCGGTGCGCGCCCACTTTTGCCGCGTAAGTGGTCAGAGATTTCTACGATGACGATTTCGTATGGTCACGGTTTGTCGGCAAGCCCGCTACATCTGGCTGCGGCCTATGCCTCGATTGTGAATGGCGGCCTGCGGGTTACGCCAACGTTGTTGAAAAACGATCGGGTCGAGGCCGGAGCAAGAGTGATTTCCAGTGAAACGTCGGCCATTGCGCGCGGAATGCTGCGGGCGGTCGTCGTGGACGGCACCGCCCGTTTTGGCGAGGTTGAAGGTTACGAGGTTGGCGGCAAGACCGGCACGGCCGACAAACCCAAGGAACGCGGTGGCGGCTATTATGATGACAAGGTGATCGCCACATTCGCCAGCGTTTTTCCGGCCAATGATCCGCGTTACGTGCTGGTCGTCACACTGGATGAGCCGGTTGAAACGTCGGGCAAAGAACCACGCCGAACTGCCGGTTGGACGGCAGTTCCGGTGGCGGCTGAAATAATCCGTCGCGCCGCACCTTTGCTGGGAATGCGTCCTGCGATTGAACAGGGTCCGCCCGATAGGTTAACACTGGTTTCAAACTAATCTGAAAGAGCGGCGTCCATGGCAGAGCGGGCAAAATCGACATCACTGGCAGCGCTCGGTCTGACGGCACTAAAGGGGCGCGACGCGGTGATCACCGGCCTGTCGGTGGACAGCCGGGATGTGAAGGACGGGCATCTTTTCGCGGCTTTGCCGGGATCAAACGTGCATGGCGGCGAATTTATCAAATACGCGCTGCGTCAGGGGGCCGGGGCGATCCTGACCGACCGGGCCGGATTGGAAATTGCACGCAAAGAAATTGACGCCGCCGACGTGGCCGTGGTGTTGGCCCAAGACCCGCGTCAGGCGCTGGCTTATGCCGCCGCCCTGTGGTTTGGCGCGCAGCCCGAAACGATGATTGCGGTCACTGGCACCAACGGAAAAACATCTGTCGCGACGTTCACCCGGCAAATCTGGACCGGGCTTGGGCTGGCGGCGGTCAATCTGGGCACCACCGGAATTGAGGGCGCATTCGAGGCACCGCTTGGCCACACCACCCCCGAACCGATAACCCTGCACCGCGCTTTGGCACAGATCGCACAGGCTGGCGTGACCCACGCGGCAATGGAGGCATCCTCGCACGGGTTGGCGCAGCGGCGGCTGGATGGGGTGTCGCTGGCAGCGGCGGCGTTTACCAATTTCTCGCAAGATCATCTGGATTATCACGCCAGTTTTGACGATTATTTCAATGCCAAGATGGGCCTGTTTCGCCGGGTTCTGTCCGAAGACGGGGCGGCGGTGGTCAACATCGACGACCCGCGCGGGGCTGAAGTGGCTGATCTGGTGCTGGCACGGGGGCAGGATCTGATCTCGGTCGGGCGCTCGCAAGGGGCACATCTGCGCATTTCGGGGCAGCGTTATGATGCCACCGGGCAGGATTTGCGGTTTGACTGGAACGG
>JAHRVD010000366.1 GCA_019090845.1 Marinosulfonomonas sp. | reverse complement strand
GCTGCAAAAAGCGAAATGGCGGGGTGGATCAAAACCGCGCGTGCCCGTCAGGCGGCGGTCGGTGCGGCCAAAGTTCTGGCCGGTTTAGTGAATGAGTAGGTGGCGTAAATGATCTGGTCGTTATTCAAAATTATCTTTTTCATCACGGCTGTTGCCCTGCTGACCTTGGGTGCGGGTTATCTGGCTGAAAGCGGCGGTGGTCTGCGTATCGCCATAGCCAACACCGAGTTCAATCTGGGACCGCTTCAGGGCGTTGTCGCGGTCATTGTTTTGCTCGTTGCCTTTTGGCTGGTTCTGAAAATCCTGAGCTTTCTGGGGGCCATTGTCCGCTTTCTGAACGGCGATGAAACCGCCCTGTCGCGCTATTTCAACCGCAATCGCGAACGGCGCGGGTTTGAGGCTTTGTCAGAAGGGATGACAGCACTTGCGTCGGGCGAGGGGCGTGTTGCGATGTCAAAGGCGGCTAAGGCCGAAAAATATCTGGGCAGGCCTGAACTGACCAATTTGATTACCGCTCAGGCGGCCGAGATGACCGGTGACCGCAGAAAAGCCACCGAAGTTTACAAGCGCCTTCTGGAAGACGACCGCACCCGTTTTGTCGGTGTGCGCGGTATTATGAAGCAAAAACTGGAAGACGGTGAAACCGAAGTTGCGATGAAACTGGCCGAGCGAGCTTTTGCGCTAAAACCACGCCACACGGAAACCGGGGATGTCCTGTTGCGGCTTCAGGCTGAGCAAGAGGACTGGAAAGGTGCGCGCGAAACGCTGGCGCTAAAACAGCGCCACGGTGCCCTGCCGCGCGATGTTCACAAACGCCGCGACGCGGTTCTGGCCCTATCCCAGGCCCGCGAGGTTTTTCGCAACGGCAGCACGATTGAAGCACGCCAGGAGGCAATCGAAGCCAACCGTTTGTCGCCCGATCTGATCCCGGCGGCAGTGATGGCGGCGCAGGCCTATATCACCGACGGCCGTTCGCGATTTGCGAGCAGGGTGCTGAAAACCGCGTGGGAAGTCCGGCCCCACCCAGACCTTGCATCGGCCTTTGCCAGCATCATGCCCGAGGAAGAAGCCAACGCCCGCATCAAGCGGTTTCAGGGTCTGGTCAAAAACGACCCAGACCATCCCGAGGCACGAATGCTGATGGCAGAACTGTATATTGCCGCCAAGGATTACGAAGCGGCCAGACTATCCATCGGCGAGTTGGTTGAAACCGACCCAACCGCAAGATCGCTGACGATCATGGCGGCGATTGAACGTGGCGAAGGCAGCAAGGATGATGTCGTGCGCGGCTGGCTGACCCGCGCTGTCACAGCGTCACGCGGCCCGCAGTGGGTGTGCGAAAACTGCCAGACAGTTCACAGCGCGTGGGGCCCGGTTTGTAACAACTGCAACGGCTTTGACACGATGTCCTGGAAAATTCCTGTCGAAGGCGAGGTGGCAATGCCGGCCTCGAGCGAAATGCTGCCGCTTATTGTTGGGCTGCCCGAAACGGAAGTTGCCGATGAGGTTGAACCCGAAAACACCCCAGAGGGTGTTGTTCACATGCCTGATGATCCGGGGGACAAAGATTAAGGCTACACACCCTAGTTGCGGGGTGCTAATAGCCGCCCAAGTGCCGCATTAGCTCAGCTGGTAGAGCAATCGCTTCGTAAGTGATGGGTCGGGGGTTCAAGTCCCTCATGCGGCACCAATTATTTGGCAATTCTTGGCAGATAACGGCCCAAACCGGACTTCGAGACCACCGGTCACCGAATGCTGCGTTCGCAGCCCGCAACGCCCCATTGTGACTTATGCTGCACCTTGTACGAATGTCCGGTTATGTTGATCAAGTGAGATAGTGCGCGAAGCCTCTTCCGCCGAACAGTTACGATTTAATGCCGCAACAAGGATCAAAACAACAATGGAAATTCTCTCCGAAATCGGGGCTAAAGTGCTGGAAAGCGCTGCTATTGATACCAACGGGCGTACTGAAGGTTTGGAGCTAATGAACCGTGCAGGGCGCCGCATTGTTGAGTTGATCGCGGAGAGACGATCTTTGGAAGGCTGTACTTTTACAGTGTTCTGCGGCCCCGGCTTTGTCGGCACGCTTGGCGCCTTCGCTGCCAAACATCTGGTTGAACGGCAACATATTGTCCAACTGTTCTATTGCGACCAGCATGATCGGATCGACGAACGCTACCCGAAAGCCCTACGTAAAATAGGCCCCGCGATCCATCGCTCCTTCCCCGAAATCCCCCATGGCGGCGAACTAAATGCGATGAACGTCATGAACGAATGCTTTGACGAACGCGATATCGTCATTGATGCGGTGTTTGGCCGTGAACTCACCAGACCCATAGGTATGTATTGGCGCGAAATCCTTGGATGGACGAACGGATATAGCGACAACTACACGCTTGTCGCGCTCGACTTGCCGTCCGGCTATGACGCAGGAACCGGTGAGTTTATCGATTATTCTGAAGCGGAAATCATTGAAGATGGCTATATCACAAACATGGTCGCAGACCGATACGATCTGACGATCAGCGTATTCGGTGACTGCCCCGCATATCGGCGCTGTGTCTGCGGACAGCACTGCGGCGAGGTCGTCCCGCTAGACATGGCTGAATATTGATCGCGACCGCTGGCTTATCATGCACGCTCAATTTTTAACCGGCTGATCGACAAGGCAGACATTGGTGCAACCGCAACGAAAGCTCACTAAGTCCCGCTCTGCAGACCTTGGTGCAACCCGCAGCGAATGGCAACTTCGAGCCCAAAGCGGACGATTGAAATTTCAACGGCAAAAACCTCTATGCAGAGCGTAAGATAATCCAGTTAACTGAGAATGTTGACGAGGCAAATGCCGCTGAGAGCGCCAAGGACCGTTTCCATGCCAAATCCCAATCTTGTCCGGCTGGTTGGCTTACCATCTTTGATCCAGCTAAAACCCCGTCCAAATGCATATCCGAGATAAAACACAGTTGCGCATACGAATGACGTCAATCGAAAATCCGGAAGAATAATACCGAGTAAGATGATCACTCCGAAAACCGCGGTGATCGCCCCCGCACCGCGCATTTCACTGGCCAAGTCCTGGTCATTTTGCAAATCGTTTGTTGAGTCGGCCAAGTAAGTATCTAGGCATAAAGAACCCTTCGGTTTGATGAACCTCATGGATCCCGCAAAGGTAAGCAAAGCCCCCGATGCAACCAGCACGATAACTTGAAAAACTGCCACTTCATTTCTCCCACTTGATCCCAAACTTGAACACGAAATCATCCGGTCCTACAAGACTATCGTTTGAAGACCCTTGCCTGGACGGCTCATCGAATGGTCGCGAAGTTTGATGGCCGCTTTGTCGGCATTGCAGACCTCATGTGTTTAAGATTCTGCATCGGGGTTGAATGTCCGCAATTCCAAAGCTGCGCCGCAGCGCCAAATGAGTTGGTCAATGACCAGTATGGGCCGTTCGCACCCCAAATCCAAGCGGCGCATTCGACACTAGGCGGCAGGCGGACGTCCGTTGCGCTCTAAATAAATGACTTGTCAGAAATGCCATGCAGGGGCAATTTTCCCGCCTTGGCATTCTACTTGGGGTATGTCGGCAAAAATTAGGAGAACCAGTATGACCGTTGAAACTCTTACCACATTCTTTGGCTGGATGGCTGTGATAAACATCGCCTACCTGGCGTTTGCCACGGTGGCTATGTTGGGATTGCAATCGTGGATGATTGGCATTCATCAACGTATGTTTGGGATAGATGAAAAAGACCTGAAACTGGCCTATTTCAGTTGGGCGGGGAACTACAAAATTATGGCGGTGGTGTTCGCCTTTGCCCCCTATATTGCGCTCAAGCTGATGTGATATATTGGCTGTGACGAGCGATCCGAGCCAATGACCGCTTTTAGCCCGAAGCGGTCCTGGAAATATTTTCGGGATATGCCCAAACAAATACTCAAGGAAGCGGCAGCGGATTATCTGCAAGTGTCCGCAGATACGCTATTGCTGCGGCTCTGCGCGTAACGTCGTCAATCTCGCCGACCGCGCGCATGTGAGATCCGGGCATATATAGCTTCGGCGCAGCGATAAAACTGTTCAGGGTTTTATAGTCCCAACTTCCATTTTCAGCCGCCATACTCGATGAATATTCAAATCCTTCGACCGAAGCGATTGGTCGACCGACGATGCCCCAGAGCGTCGGACCAATATCAGGATCGTTTCGGTCCGCAACCAAGCTGTGGCAGGCTCCACACCCTGTTATGGCCTCCTTGCCCAGTTCCAGACTGGCGCCAGCCAGCATAGAGGATATGGGTGCTTGCACGACGCGTTCTGTGGCTCCGGCAGCAATCAAGGTTTGTGCAATTTCCAAGTGGCCATGCCATAGTGCCAAATGTAGAGGGGTCCCAACTACTGGCCCATCCACGTTTGGATCGGCTCCTGCCTCTAGCAACACTTCAACCACCTCAACCGAACCAAAGCGGGATGCTGCGTGCAGCGGCGTGCCATGGGTACCCCCATGGGGTTCTTTCAAGAATTTATGGATATCCGCTCCGGCGCCTATCAGCGCGACAACCACATCGGCTTTTCCGAACCTTGCCGCAATAAATAGCGGTGAGGCACCGGCCTCGGACGTATGTCTGGTGCTGGGCAGATTAACATCTACGCCTTTGTCGATCTCAGCCATTACCGCTGCAACGTCGCCTTTGCGGGCCATCAAATGGATCGTCTCGGCATTGGCATTTTCAGCCGAAACCCAAACCGCAAGTATCACGACGGAAAAGTGCAATAGGCGATTACAAAACATATTCCTTACTCCCAGTAATTGGTAATTACCGCGCGTATACACGATTATCTCGCAAACATCTGGTTTGGCCGCAACTCGGTCATAGCCGAGATTTCCATTTCATGAGCAGCGGTTTTCTGGTCAAAATGCTACCACCGATATTTGAGGACGAACCAAACCCGATGCGGCATCTTAAGAACGATAAGCGATATCTTTTGACGCGTCCTCGTGGCGGTTTGAATGACGCTTTGGTCCAACTGGAAAAATCGCGCCGATATGCATCGGCTTATGATCGGGTTTTGGTTTTGGACATGTCCCGATCCGGGCTTCGTGCGCATATTGATGACATGTTTGAAATTCAGAATGATTTTGGTTGTGAAGTTTTGATCTGGAACGAGGAAATCGGGAACGAACTGGATGAAATTACATCCGTCAGACCCAAAAACCTTGCCAAACGCACCTCGCTTTACGTTGCTGAATGGGACAATGAAGTTGTCCAATACAAGGACAGGGACTCCGGTTCTTACATCAATTTTGACCACCAGTCGGATCACCCAGAGACGTTGCTTGTGTATGAGCAAGCCGGTGGCGGGCTTGCGGGTTTATGTGTCTTGCGGGACTTGGCGTTCACTGCTGATCTGGCAAACGCCATTGCCAAAAGGCTGATCCCGATTGGACCTGACTATGACGCCATTCACATCCGCCACACCGATTATCAAACCGATTATGAAAACCTTTTCAGGCGCACCAAAGGTTTGTTTGCGGGCCGGAACTTGTTGATTTGTTCGGATAGCAAAAAAGTCAAAAGTTTCGCTAGATCGTGTTTCCACCCTTCGACCAGACTATTGAGCGTTTCCAATGTGCCCGAAACTGATGGGGTTACACTGTCAGAATCAGATTTGGTCAGCCCACAAATTGCCGCGCTTGATCTGTTCAGTGATCTTGTCGCAATGGCTCGCGCAAAGAATTTCGTGTTTACCGGATTGGCCCCGACAAATTCAAATGGCGTGCGATTTTCCGGTTTCTCAAATTTGGTTGTATCGCTTCGGGCTGAAAGACTAACGCTTGAGATGCTTTTTAAAAATGGGGATGCTGATCTGCTGAAACCGCTATTTGGCGATGGTGACAAATATTCGGCCCAGAACACACGCCGCGGCAATTTCTGCATCGTCTTGCGGCGATTATTTCATCTGCTTGACCAGTGGCGCTGGAATTTTGGTGCCAAAAGAAAAACATTGTCCATCAGGAACAAAATTCGTCGTCGCCACAATATTACCAGCCGAATTGGCCCCCGGATCGTGGAGCAACAGAATTGAATTAGTGCAGCGAGCAAATTCGCCCGTGCAACCGGCACTATACGGTGAAACTGCCGGCTGTTTGTTGTTTTGCAACTTCGGCGGCGATCCATTTATAAGTTCGTTCCATTCCGGTAATTAACGGTTCCTGCGGTTCCCAATCCAGTAACTTGCGAATAAGCCGATTGTCGGAATTTCGCCCGCGAACGCCCAATGGACCGGGAATATGATTGATCTTTAGATCTTTTCCGGAAATTGCGATCAGAAGCATCGCAAGTTCGTTGATCGTTACCATTTCTTCGGAGCCAATATTAACAGGTTCGCCAATATCGGATCGCATCAGTCGGAGCGTTCCCTCAAGGCATTCGTCTACATATAGGAAAGAGCGCGTCTGCAGACCGTCGCCCCAAATATCAATTGAATCGCCATCCTGGGCCAACGCAATTTTTCGACTTATCGCGGCGGGAGCTTTTTCTTTTCCGCCCGTCCATGTGCCATAGGGACCGAAAATATTGTGGTAGCGTGCCACGCGGCAATTCATATCGAAGTTTCGATTATAGGCCAGGTAGAGCCGTTCGGAAAATATCTTTTCCCAACCATACTCACTGTCCGGGCTGGCTGGGTAGGCGCTGTCTTCTGCGCAGTTGGGCGTGTCGGGATCCAGTTGATTATGCTCAGGATAAATGCAGGCTGATGACGAAAACAGAACGCTTTTGATGTCGCGATTTTTGCATACGTCCAGAACATTTAAATTGATCAGGGCGGAATTATGCATGACATTTGCATCGTTTGCGCCAGAGAAAACATAGCCCGCGCCACCCATGTCGGCCGCAAGCTGATAAACTTCGTCAAATTTGTGGTCAATCACATCTTCTGCAAAGGTTCGATCCCGCAAGTCGCCCAGAATGAAGCTGTCACAGGTGGAATTCTCAAACTCGCCATGTTTCAGGTCGACACCCCGAACCCAGAACCCCTCTTGTTTCAGTCGATTGGCAAGATGCCCGCCGATGAACCCGCCAGCACCACACACTAACGCAGATTTTTTCACTGTTACCTTTGTCATTTATTGCCCAACCACACCAATTTTGCCTGCAAACCCGTCCATTTGGGTGCCGCTCAACTCAAAAGAAACTACGCGAAAAGGCACAATGCCATATTTTTGGACCATCAATTGCGGTTCGCCGCCGCGCAGGTGACGACCGGGCCGTGCGTCCAGCCAGATATTTTTGTCCTCATCGTTCAAGTCCAACTTTCCGGTGTATATCAGCCCGAAGCGTCCTTTGCGGTTGCGATACTGACGTATCTGCAATCGCGCCAAATGCCGGTTCTCCGAGTTAAGTTCAAATTCTAACCGTCGCGCCACACCCGGAAGATCGACATCAATTTCCAATCTGATGGCATGAATTCCAGTTTTTGCAGCGCCAAGGCAAATTCTGGTTATGAACCCGCGACTTGCACCGCTTCGTTTACCAGTAACCTTTCCGCGAATAATCAAGCTGTTTACGACGGGTCGTTGGCTGCGAGCCATCTGGCTTTGCTTTGCGACCCCCCGCCCGAGTTTTGTTACCGTGTTCCAGTCGCTGCGTGGCTTTGACTGAAGCATGTCGGATGCTAATTTTAGCAGGTTTTTCTGACGGTCGAAAAATAAACCAGCCATGAAATTCGGTGGTAAAGCGATACCGATCCGAGATTCCAAATAACTTAACGCAACCTTGGCAGGGACAAGGGAATTGGTCTGCGTAAGAATTTCAAGTAATCTGTCCCAATCCAACAGCGGATCATTTTGGTAGTGGGCACAGTCAACCAACCAGTCACTATGAGAATGGCTTTCCCGACCACTGTGATAAATCGCAAGCGCGATCCTGTCGGCGGCTGAGGGCACGAAAACCGGAACGCCAAAGTAGGATGATTGCTGAACATTCTGCCAAAGCCCGCGTTCCGGATCGGTAATTTGGTGCGTTGTACCGTATGCCCATTGATGCAGGTCTAAATCACCGTATCGACCTTTGAAGAAATTCATCGCCCGCAACCCGGGATGGCGGGCAGTCAGGCACAAATGCGTCTCACCGCTGGCGCTGTTCCAGCCCAATTTATTTAGTTGGGCGAGGGCCTGTGAAAAATGGGAAGGCGGAACCAGAATGTCCAGATCGTGGGACACACGAGATTTCTGATCAGCCGGATTGAGCGCCAACCGCGCGGCTCCTTTTATCAGCATCACAGGAATATCGTGATCAACCAGCGTTTTAAGTGTTGGCAACACGTCGGCCACCGCCATGCGGGATTTTGTCCAAAGCATGCGCTGTAACCCGACCAGACGAGGGTATTCGTCATGGTCCTTCAACTGATTTCCGAACCGTTCGGCAACTGCTGCCAAAAGCCGATGTTCGCGAAACCCCATGTCATCTATGTCGGTCGCACCAAGCCATGATCTGAACGTGGTCAACGCCAATTCCTGATCCGGCGCTATGGCTGAGAATAACAACTGGTCCAGGTTTCCGCGTGGCCACGCCCAGCCGGGGTTTGGGAACCTGTGAAAAAAGCGGCCGTCTGCATACCCCATTGAATTATTTGTTCCCAGTAGAAGATTGGCGTTTACGCGCGCGCAAAATTGCCCGATGAGCAACCTCCAGATAACCTTTGTCTTTGGTTATATCTCGCCCAAAAGACAGGCTGCCGGGGATTATCCGGCGCAATGCCAGAACCTCGTTAATTTCATGTTCCCGATGGCCAGCTTCCCGAAATCGCGCCATCCAGTCGACAAAATCACCCCGGTTGCCTTTTGGATCGATGATGTCACCAACAGACAAAAACACTTCGCGCCGAATAGTTAGCGTGGAACGGGTGGCCCCGCCGCGCTCTTCACCGGTTCCATCGTCAGCGCAGCCGTGCCGAATTTGGCGCATTTTTGAAAATACCAGATCCACGTCCGGCATTTTCACCAAAATATCGATTTGGCAGGCCATTTTCGACGGCAGCCAGATATCGTCGGCATCAAGGAATGCGCCCAAAGGTGTAGTCAATAATCCCATACCGCGCGATGAAGCGGCGCCTGGGCCTTGGTTTTCCTGCTTCACGATTTGCACAAGGTCAGACACTGATTGCGCGATCGAGGCGGTGTCGTCAGTCGATCCATCGTCCACCACCACAACCTGTGCCGGCTGCTTTGATTGCGCAAAAACCGAGTCCAGCGCCTGTGCTATTGTTCGCCCGGCATTCCAGGCAGGAATGACAACCCCGTATTCCATGGTCAGAAAAATCCTGTTGTTTTTAGCGCCTGAATTTCAAAATCTGGTTTGTGAATTCGGATCGAGGGGTCGGCTTTGCGTCGCAGAATGCTCTTGCGAATTGCCAGCGCGAAATAGCGTTTGGAGGCTGCGATGTTTTTGGTAAGACTGTCGGGATGGCGCAAATAATAAAGGCATTGTGTATCGGTTTGGCAAAACCTGGTGTTTGCCTCAAATACCCGCAGCAAATAATCCGTGTCTTCGCCTTGAAGCAATTCCGGATCAAACCGACCGATCCGTTCAATTAACCTGCGCCGGAAAATTGCACAGGACAAGTGAATCCCAATGATATCCGCCGTCCTTGAACCCGTCTGTGGGCATAGGCGGGTATAATCAAAATTTTCCACATACATCATCCGCCCATAAGTAATTTCAACCAAGGGGTCAGATTGGAATTTCGGCAAATCTGCCGCAAACCGACCCGCCGGAGACAGATCATCGGAATCAAGAAATGAGACAAATTCAGCCTCGGGGTGCAGGTTTTCGATGCCGGTATTTCGCGCCATTGTGACACCGGAATTAGGCTGAGAAACAACCCGTATTTCCGGGTGCTGTTGTGACAGATCAGCCAAAATATCCGGCGTGTCATCTGTTGAACCATCATCCACAACAAGTATATCAAGCTCGGCGTCGCCGCGTTGTTCAACCAAGGAACGAATTGCATAGGGCAGAGTTTTGGCGCGGTTGAACGTGGGAACTATGACCGTGATTTTCATAACAGCTCTTTGTCCACGAAACTGCGAAGCGCGCCGATCAGTTCTTTTGGATCGACGCCCAACTCGATGTGATAACAGGGTAAATCGCGCGCCAATTTCGCGCAAATGGCGAACGATGCGTCACGGTCGCCCGGTATTTGTGATACGCCAGATGGGGCCAGTGCCAAAAAGGCTTCTTTTGCGCCAGCAGGACGAATGACCGTCGTATTATTCCCGGTCACGTGGGGCAAGAAAAGGGCGTGCACTTGGATGTCCGCAACACCGCTGGTTGGGTTGACATCGGCCAATGTGAATTGGTGCTTACCTTGCCAGTTGACGCCCGATGATATTGAATTGTCTTGATTGAGGGCAAGACGTTGCATTCCCTCGGGATCCTGCTTCAGAGTGGTAAAAAGCGCGGACGCATTGACACAACCGTCTTCAATGCGGGCCAATACGTAGTCGTCACCAACCGATTTCATCCCATCCGCAATACCCGCCAGCACCGTGGCCGACTTGCCAGAACCGCCGGGGCCAGCAAACATAAAACCGGTTCCCCCGATCGCCAGCGTGCCCGCATGCACCAACCCCTGATCCTTACCCACTAAATTCCAATGCATAAAATTTCGCAGCGGTGATCCCGGGTCCCAATCCGGATATCCATCGGGTGACTGCATCAATTGCAATCCGGTTCGGTGTTGCCGGTCAAAAACCTGCCAAAACCCAATGTCATCCATATAGTGCAGCCGAAACCGGGTGCCCGATAGCTGGGCTTCAACCTCGCGTTCCTGAAAGTAATGCTCACCCCAGCGCAAATCCGGCAGCCCGAGATTGCCGGTTTGGGCCACCAGAACACGGCATTTATCCCCGGTTGTCCTTTGTTCGGAAGCCAGCGCCTTTTTTAAGATTTGATCATACTTGGGAAAGTTCGTCCGGCATGACATGCTAGGACCGCTGGATTCAAATCTTCCGGCTGCATAAGCGTTTTCGAAATTGTCGAACAGCTTGCGAAGCGCGGTTTCCAACCCGTCCAGCCTGAGATGCAGTGGTGCATTTGAGGTGTTGGCCAGCGTCATGATCCAAGATTACTCGGAGGTAGGCAGGTTAGGCCAGCCGGCTTCCTGATCAACATCATGGATAGGATCGGCTACGATCAGGTCGGCAAGATCGTCATAGACTTCGATTAGCGGTTCGGGTCCGATTGCCCGCAGAGCTGCGATTTCACCGGGCTTGAGCGTAGCTTTGGCATCTGGTGCTGGAAATATTAGTTCAAAAGATAAAAGATCTTCGACAAATTTGTTCACCGCTTTTGCCTTTGGCCCGGCGTTCGCAATATCTGCTGGGCAAACCCCAGAGACCAACGAAGTCCAGATTGCAGCCGCGGGGCTGTTCAGGCCAAAATATTGTCCGGACGCCAAATTCAGCACAACCAAGTCACCATCGAACTCTTCAAATACTATATCGGCGCTGGAAACTTTATAGGATGTGTCCGGCATCGTCAGAAAACCTCTGTCTTGTCGCGAAGGGATGAACGGTCCTTCTGCTTATCATAGACTTCTAGGCGGCATTCCAATTGGAAGCAAAGCGGAAATTGCCGCAATTAGCCGCCTGACTTAAGCCTACACCAAAAAGAAACCTGCCCACCTGCTACTGCAGGGGTCAAAATGGAGTGGAACAACGTGAACCCGATCGATTTTCGGCCAAAATAACTGGGATTAAGGCCGAGCTGCGATAGATTGCATTGCCCCTGCGGCGATCGCAAAGGACCGCAACCTTGCGGTATGATCGTGGATAGCTGCGTTGAAAATAATCTCGTCCGGTGTGTATTTCGCAATCAACTTTTCAATTCCTTCAACGACCATGTCAGGTGTGCCCATGACCGAGCACGAAAGCGCCTCATCCACCATTCGGATCGCCGCCGGGTCAAGCTGGGCGCTGATGTCGGCCACCGGGCGCGGCAAAGGTCCGGGATTGCCGCTGCGCAACCGCATTATGCTTTGCTGTGCCGAGGTTTTCAGGAAGGTCGCTGTGTCAGCGTCATCGGCTGCAAAAACATTCACCGCCAACATGAAATAGGGTTTTTCCAAAAATTCCGAGGGCTGAAAGCGTTGCCGGTAAATCGCTGCTGCCTGTTCCAAAGCGGCGGGGGCAAAGTGGGAAGCAAACGCATAGGGCAGCCCAAGATGCGCGGCCAGTTGCGCGCCATAAAGGCTGGAACCTAGTATCCAGATCGGCACTTTTGTGCCTTGTCCGGGGATAGCGCGCACGCGGGCATCGGGTGCAACATCGTCCAGATAGCCGATCAGCTCGATGACGTCCTGTGGAAAGGTATCGGCCTGTTCCATACCGCGACGCAACGCGCGCGCAGTTCCCATATCCGTTCCGGGCGCGCGGCCAAGGCCCAGATCAATCCGGTCGGGGTATAGCGTTGCCAGCGTTCCGAATTGTTCGGCGATGACCAGCGGTGCGTGGTTGGGCAGCATAACACCACCCGAGCCAACCCGGATGGTCGAGGTTCCTGCCGCCACAAAACCGATAACCACCGAGGTGGCAGCACTGGCGATGCCCGGAATATTGTGGTGTTCGGCCAGCCAAAACCGCTTAAACCCCAACCGTTCGGCGTGTTGTGCAAGTTCCAGAGTGTTGTGCAAAGAGTCAGCAGGTGTGCCCCCCTCGACAATTGGAGATAGGTCCAGCACGGAATAGATCGTCATAGCGGATTGTCCTGACTTGCAGTAATCTGATTGTGAGCGTCATTTATGCGGCCGTTCCTGAGAATGCCAAGAGCCTTTTCAACTGCGTTGCTGACAATCAAATACACGATTGCAGACATCGTTGGATCGTTGGCCTAGTCTCAAACTCTATCCAGCAGATGATTTGCTGATGAATTTTGGTGAGATGATGTTGTTTACGATCCGATCTTGGTTTGCACAAAAGAACCCGGCTCGCGGTAAACCCAAGACGCTCAATCAGGAAAACGATGCGGTGCCCGCGCTGGCTCCGACAACTGAAGTTGCCGTTATCGGTGACATTCACGGGCGTTTGGATTTGCTCGGGCCCCTGCTGAAAAAACTGGATGCAAAATATCCGGATGCGCAACGGGTTTTTGTTGGCGACTATATTGACCGTGGTCCTGATAGTCTGGGTGTTTTGGCGCAGCTTAAAGCGCTGGGTGACGGTGCGATATGTCTGATGGGCAACCACGAAGCAATG
>JAHRVD010000365.1 GCA_019090845.1 Marinosulfonomonas sp. | reverse complement strand
CCAGACCAAGGCACAGGGTTTTGCCCAATGTTTTGACGAAACTGGTCGACACCAGCCCCATTCCATAAGCCTCTGACATCACGGTTACGAAAATCGTGAACAGTGCAAGAAGGGCAAGGAATACGCCGACTGACGGATGGCGAATTATTAATGGTCGCATGCGCCTAATCCCCCGCCGCGCGACCTTTAAGGGCGATGATACCCTTTGGCCGGAACTGAATGAAAATGATGATGAAGATAATCATATAGGTTTGCGCAGCGAGCGTATTTGACGGGTTCAGCCACTCGATACCTTTTTGGAAAAAGCCGATCAACGCCGCCCCTGCCAGCGTGCCCCAGATATTGCCAACGCCGCCAACAACCACGGTCATAAAACTTTGCACGATATAGTCTGAGCCCAGCTCTGACGTTACCTTGGCAAACAATCCGATAGCCACGCCCGCAACCCCTGCAATGCCCGACCCCAGCCCGAACGTCAGCATATTGATGCGGTCGGGATTGATCCCCATTGAACTGGCCATGCGCGGATTTTGGGTGACTGCGCGAACCTCCAGCCCCAGCCGGGTTTGCTTCATGATGAACAGGAACACCGCCAGAAATACCAGCGCGAGCACAAAAATTGCGATGCGGATGTAACTGATCGACACCACGTCGTTCATCACCCATGCACCGTCCAGCCATGCGGGCGATGTCAGCGGGCGCGCCTGCGTGCCAAAGATGTTCTTGGCCAACTGTTGCAAGGCGATCGAAACCCCAAATGTCGCCAACAGGGTTTCCAGCGGCCGGTTATAAAGCCAGCGCAGTATCAGCCGTTCCATCGCCACGCCGGCAGCGAATGTGACAGCGAAAGCCATCGGCAAAGCGACAATGATCGAGATCGTGTAATCCGGGATGATTTGTTGCACCACGTAGCCGGTATAAGCGCCCATCATGATGAATTCGCCATGCGCCATGTTGATGACGCCCATCACACCAAAGGTGATCGCCAGCCCGATGGCGGCCAGAAAATAGATCGAGGCCAGGCTGATCGCATCAAGTGCCAGATCGAAAGTCTGGTTAAACCCAACCCGCAATTGGATCGAGCGCATAGCCTCGGTTGCGGCGGTGGTTACGGCGGCGGAAGGTTCTGCAAAAGCATCATAAAACACATGGCTTGCAAGGGCCTTATCAACATCGCGGTCCAGCACAATAGGCGGCACAATGCCTTGTTTTATCAAGCCTCGATAGGCCGCTTGCCGGGTTTCATCACTGTCCAGATCAGCGACAGAGTATCCGCCAACCTTGCCTTGCACGATGTTGGCAACCAGTGCGGCGCGCATGTCGTCGGCGCCAACCCTCGCCGGGGTCAATCCAGCCTCTACAAGCAAGTCAAATGCTTCCCCCCGCGACAAAGCCTCGGTGCCGGGGCTCAGCAGGGTGGCCACATTCACGTCATCGGGCGGATCGCCAATAGCAACCGATCGGCTGGTGGCCAGCAATGGGTTCAATGTAGCACGCACATCAACCCCAAGGTCGCCAGAAAGCCGCTCTATCGCGGCAATCCGGGCGGCTTCGTTTTGGTCAAACCGAATAGTCAAAAGACCTTCGATCCGCTTTTTCAGTGCCTGCAATTTTGGGTCAGCCTCGCCCGTGATCGCGCCGCGCAGGGCAGGCAAATGTGCTGCTTCACCGTCGCGCTGGATCGCTTCCAATGCAGCAAGACGTTTGGCAGGATCCGGGTCCATCAGTTGAAACTGCACCAGCGCCGCACCGATAATCGCGCGAACTCCGCTGTTGGGTTTTAATTGTTTAAGATCGCGTTTTACAGCCTTACCAATGACTTGCCCGCTTGCAATACCGGTCAGTTTGAAACCACCCTCGACCTTTTCAGCAAAAACGAACAACCCGTCGGCCTTGCGCATCCAAAGTTCTTTGATCTGCCACTTTTCCAGCACATGTTGTGCTTCTGGCAAGCCGCTGTCGCGCAGCGCCTCAATCGCTGGACCAACTGTCTTACGAGAGCTTTTTTCAATCAACGCGCGGTGGTTTTGCAACAGATCCTGAATAGACGATTGCTGGGCAATAACCGTGCTGGAAAGTGCCAGCAGCATCGCGAAGGCCGTTACTATAATTCGGATCATGGCGGCCTTCAGTGTTTAAGGATGCGGAAGGGGAAAGCCCCCTTCCGCCAATATTTTAGCCGATTAGTAGTTCGACTTGATCTGCACGCAGCTTTTGGTTTCGGTGTTATACATTCCGCAACCCAGATCTTTCCAATCCGACTTCAGCACCGCAGAAGCAGGCAGGAAATCGGTCCATGCATCGCCGGGAACTTCGCTGGTCTGGCTTACGATATCAAACTGACCGTCGGCCTGAATTTCGCCAATCAAAACCGGTTTGGCCAAATGGTGGTTTGGCAACATAACGGCCGTGCCGCCGGTAAGGTTCGGATATTCCTGGCCATACATCGCCGTGCGAACCGCATCCACATCAGTTGTTCCCGCAGCTTCAGCCGCGTTCACCCACATGTTGAAACCGATGAAATGTGCTTCCATTGGGTCATTGGTAACCCGCTCGTCGCCCATTTTTGCTT
>JAHRVD010000364.1 GCA_019090845.1 Marinosulfonomonas sp. | reverse complement strand
GTATCCTGCTCAGCCATAGGGCGTTGGTTACAGACGCTCGGATGACTTTGGATGTGTTGCAGATGACCTCGCAGGATCGTTTCATGACGGTTCTGCCAATGTTCAGCAGTTTTGGTTTTGCGTTTGATTTTTTGCAGGTAGGGTTACTGCGTGCCTCTGTGGTGATCCTTGAGCAGTTCGAAGAGCGGCTGGCGGTGGAACTGATCGATCGGTTCGGGGTGACGTTTCTGGCAGCGGTGCCGACGATGTTGGCCAGAATGTTTGATGGCACCAATATCGACGGGCTGAATATTTCCAGCTTGCGCCTTATTGATGTCGGTGGTGGTCCGGTCTCGCCCCGGCTTAAACTGATGCTGGCCGAGGATTATGGTGCCCAAGTGGTGGAAAGCTATGGTCTGACCGAGATTTCACCCGTTGCCAGCGTTCAGGTTCCCGACCGCGATAATCCGCTGGGCTCATGCGGCCCGGTATTACCGGGCATTGAATGTCGGGTTGTCGGGTTCGATGGAACACCCGCAAAGCAGGGCGAGCCGGGCGAATTACAGTTTGCCAGTCCGACCGTGATGATTGGATATTGGAACCAGCCGGAACTGACGGCTGAAACGCTCAAAGACGGATGGCTGCGCACGGGAGATGTGGGCCGGATTGATGAATACGGGCACATCCATATTCTGGATCGCACCAAGGACATGATCGTGTCCAACGGCTTCAACGTTTACCCAAAAGAAGTCGAGAATGTCATCGCAGAGATACCGGGCGTGCAATCTGTTGCCGTGGTCGGCTCGCCCGATGAGATCGCCGGCGAAATCATCTGCGTTTTCATTGTTCTTAAGCCGGACGAAAAGCTGACTGGGGAAAAGGTTTTGCGCCATTGCGCCAAAAACCTGTCTAACTACAAGCGGCCCAAAGAGGTGCGCTTTATCGACACGATGCCGTTAACAGGTTCGGGCAAAATTCGCCGTGTCCACTTGCGAACGATGCTGGGTAAAGACAAGGATAACATTGTATGAGCAGCCAAAATGACCCCGACAAGTATCAGCTTTCTGTGGATCAAAGGGCATTCCAGCAGGGCGTGCAGAAATTTTGCCACGAACGGATTGCGCCTCGGGCTGCCGAAATCGACGCGAGCGGCATCTTTCCGATGGACCTGTTCAAAGAGATGGGCGCACTGGGTTTCATGGGCGCACCTTATGGCGAAGAATGGGGTGGGGCGGGCTGCGACGCGGTCATGGTCTGTCTGTTGCTGGAAGAAGTGTCACGCGCATCGGGGGCTGTTGGCAGTTCGCTGAACGCCCATATCAGCCTTGCCTCATCGGTTATCGCCAATCACGGGACAGACGAACAGAAACAGCGGTATTTGCGCGAAATGACATCGGGCAGAAAAATCGGCGCCTTTGGCCTGACAGAACCCGCTGGTGGATCAGATGCGGCGGCCTGCAAAACACGCGCAGTAAAAAAGGGCGATCATTGGGTTCTTAACGGCGTTAAGCAATTCATCACCAACAGCCCCGTTGCCGATATTTTCGTCGTCACCGCCCGCACGGCCGAGGGCAAGGGATCTGCCGGTGTTTCGGCCTTTATTCTGGAAAAGGGTATGAAGGGTCTGTCGGTCGGGCCGCAGGATACCAAGATGGGCGTCAACGGGTCGCCAACGGCGCAGGTGTTCATGGATGATGTGCCGGTTCCGGGCAAAAATATTATCGGCCAGGAAGGTAAGGGATTTCGGGAATTTGCCCAGACGCTGGATCGGGGCCGCGTTAACGTGGCGGCGCTTTCGGTGGGGTTGGGGCAGGCCGCTGTTGATGCTGCCATTCTTTATGCAGGCGAGCGGGAACAATTTGGCCGCAAGATTTCGGAATTTCAGGGCATTCAGTGGCCGATTGCCGAAATGGCCACCGAAATAGAGGCGGCGAAATTACTGACGCTCAATGCCGCGCGGATGTATGACGCCGGGCTTGCGATTAAAAAGGAAGGCGCGATGGCCAAGTTTTTCGCAGCCGAAGCGTCTTTGCGCGCCTGTAGCAGTGCCATCGAAATATACGGCGGTTACGGCTACATGCGCGATTTTCCCGTCGAGCGGTATTACCGCGATGCCAAGATGTATCAGATTGGAGAAGGCACAAGCCAAATCCAGAGGATGATCATTGCCCGAGAGTTGCTGGGCCGAATAAGGAACTGAAAAAATGTCAAAAGACGATGTATTGGTGCGCCGGGAAGGTGCGGTTGCATGGATAACCCTGAACCGGCCCGAAAAACGAAATGCACAGGGGGTGGATTTTACATCGACCCTTATTGGAGCATTGGACGAGGTTGAAAACGATCCTGATGTTGCGGTGGCTGTGCTTACAGGCAACGGCAGTGTGTTTGCCGGTGGCGGCGATCTGAAGGAAATCATGAGCGTCGAGCAGCAGGACCCGGAATGGGAATTCGAGCTGATCCGCGGCTACAACAAAATCGTTTCACGGCTTTATTACTTTGACCGCCCGATCATCGCTGCCGTCAATGGTGCCGGGGTTGGCGGGGGTGCTTGTCTTGGGCTTGCGTGCGATTTTGCCATCGCCTCTGAAACTGCCGCATATCATTTTGCCTTTGGGCGCATTGGGCTGGCCGGTGCTGACATGGGGGCGACGTATTTTTTGCAACGCCATCTTGGCTCTGCCCGGGCGTCGCATTTGATTTTGACGGGCGCGACAGTGGATGCCGAGGAAGGTAAAGCGCTGGGGTTGTTCAGCCAGATCGTGCCCGCCGATCGCCTGATTGAAGAAACGCAAAAGGTGGCGCAATCAATCGCCGATCAGTCCCGTCGTGCGACCAGTATCACCAAACTGTCGCTGCGCCGCTCGGTTGAAGGTGGTCTGGATGCTGCCCTTGAATATGAAGCTTATCTGCAAAGCTTTGCGTTCCGATCAGAAGGGCATAAGCAGCGGTTGGGACAGTTTCTTGGCAAGGGCCCCAAAGGTTAGGCGTCAAAGTTGAGCGCGAGGTCCACGGCTTCGTAGACGCAGGTCGTAAATGCGCCCGGCTCATAGGCGTCCGACAGAAATGCGGTTGCTGTTCCCTCTGGCGTTTCCCAGACCGGGGGGGCGTTACGGGGCAGCCCCGGATCTTTGCCAACCACCATCAGATCAGCATCGCGCAAAAGCTGTTCGTCAGGTTCTGGCTCAGCGACGAGTGTTGCGCCCAGCTCCAGAAGTTTGCGCTTTGTTGCTTCGCGGTAGCCGGGATGTGCATCACTTGCGATGGCCGGTTTTGTGGTGACAAGGGTTACAGCGCCACCTTGGCTGGCAGCCAATAAAGCAGCCTCGGCAGTCGCAAGATCGTCGCCTATCGCCGCGATGTTTTGTTTTGCGACCAGCGAAACCTCGCCCGCTAACACCTGATAACTGGAAACCGCATTTTCAGCCGCCAACCTGAGCAGATCGACCGGTTGTAAGCGACGAACCCGCCAGTGGTCGGTAATGGTGGCCTCATCAGGAAGAACTGCCACAAATAGTGCCCCGGCAGCGCTCGCTCGCCGACGTGCCCCGGCCAGCATTTCACCGTGTTCTTGCTGACCCGGCACGCCGGCCCGCCAACCCTGCATTCCGTCATCTTGGACAACCGTGACTTTATGACCGCGCGCAGCGGCTATCCAAGCAGCAGCGAGCGCAGAAAGGCAACTTCCATGAATTGCGATGTGACGGATTTGGGCGACATCATTTGTTGGCACAAGGGCCTCGCGCCCTACCAGCGGATTGACCGGGCAAATGGTCTGCGGACGGTTTGTTCGGCCAAGGCAAATGTTACAACTCAGGCAGTAATTGATATCAGCCTCGCGCCCTTCCAGCAGTTTGCGGGGAAAATGCGG
>JAHRVD010000363.1 GCA_019090845.1 Marinosulfonomonas sp. | reverse complement strand
GGCCCGCTTTGGTCACGGGCGCGAAACATTCGGTTTGCCTCGACCAGAAACAGGAATACGACGCCGGCCGCACAAAGATGCCCCAGCTCGCCGTCTTCGTCCTGCCGGTTCGGGTTTACGATTGCAAAAGCGGGGGGCAGGGTCTCGCCGCCCAGATGGTGGTCAAGCACCAGCACATCAGCGCCCTTGGCGGCGCCAATTGCATCATGGGATGCGGTGCCGCAATCAACACAGATTATCAGGTCGTGATTGCTGGCCAAATCGCGCATCGCCGGGGCGTTTGGGCCGTAGCCCTCTTTGATCCGGTCGGGCACATAGAGTGTCGCCGTCAGCCCGAATGTCGCCAGCCACGTCAGGATCAGTGCCGCCGAAGCCCCACCATCCACGTCATAATCAGCAAATACGGCGATTTTTTCGCGCGCCTGCACTGCGCGCACGAACCGCTCGCCTGCGGTTGCCATATCGCGTAACACCGCCGGGTCAGGCAATAGATCGCGCAGCGCCGGGGCCAGATAGGCCGGGGCATCCTGTGGCGTAACCCCTTGACGAACCAGCGTATTGCACAGCGCACGCGGCAATGTTGTGACCTGTTCCATCGCCTCGGAAAGGCGCTGGGTTGCCCCGTCCGGTCCGATCCAGCGCCGCCCGGTCAGCGACGTTTCAACATCCAGAAAGGGGCGTTCGGCCACCGTTAGCTGGTGGGGTTGCGATATTGCATCCGCCGCACCGATCCCGTCTTGGAACGCATCAGGATCGTTTCGGTTTCCAGATAGGTCGGTTCGCGCCGGATACCCGCCAAGATTGACCCGTCTGTTACGCCGGTAGCGGCAAAAATCACGTCCTGCGTCACCAGATCGTCCAGCGCATAAATCCGGTTCAGATCGGTGATCCCGGCCTTTTTGGCGCGTCCGCGTTCGTCATCATTGCGAAACATCAACCGGCCCCAAATCTGGCCGCCCATGCATTTTAGCGCCGCAGCAGCCAAGACACCCTCGGGTGCGCCGCCAGAGCCCATGTACATGTCGATGCCGGTCTGTTCGGCCTCGGCGCAGTGAATGACACCGGCCACATCGCCATCGGTGATCAGCCGGATCGCGGCACCGGTTGCGCGGACTTCCTCGATCATCGCCTCGTGGCGGGGGCGTTCCAGAATGCAGACGGTGATGTCGTTGGGGTGGCACTTGCGCGCCTTTGCCAGCGCTTTGATGCGTTCGGCGGGGCTCATATCCAGACTGACCACGTCTTTGGCAAATCCGGGGCCGATGGCCAGTTTGTCCATGTAAACGTCTGGTGCGTGCAGCAGGGTGCCGCGTGGCGCCATGGCGATGACCGTCAGCGCGTTTGGCATATCCTTGGCCGTCAGCGTCGTGCCTTCCAGCGGGTCCAGCGCAATATCGACCGCCGGGCCGTCACCTGAACCAACTTCTTCGCCGATGTATAGCATTGGCGCTTCGTCGCGTTCGCCCTCGCCTATAACCACAACACCTTGAATATCCAGCATATTCAACTGCTCTCGCATTGCATTGACTGCCGCCTGATCTGCGGCCTTTTCGTCACCGCGTCCAACCAGTTTGGCCGAGGCCATTGCCGCAGCCTCAGACACCCGGGCCAACCCGAGCGACAACATGCGATCGTGAAACTCAACGGCGTCAACCATTACATAGTCCTTTTATTTGCTTTGGCGACACACCTACCCGCAGAACGGAGCGCGGCCAAGTGTTTCAAACCGATTCAATGCGGATTGCCACCGGCTCATCCACCATTACATCAATTTTTTTCATCCCTTCGATCGCTTACCAATCGCTGAAGGGCTGGTTTTGTGGGTGACAATCAGCACCGGTGCCGACGGGTCGGTATGGCGGTATTGGCGCATCCGGTCGATTGAAATACCAGCGGCGCCAAGGGCTGTGGCGATCTTTGCCAGCGCGCCGGGCTTATCGAGCAGTTTCATTCGCAGGTAATAGGGGGCCGGAATGCTTGTTGTGGCGGCGGGTGCATCGGTCAGCGTGGTGGCAGGTTGGCCAAATGTTGCGACCCGAAGGCCACGGGCAATATCCATCACGTCGCCCATTACCGCACTGGCTGTCGGGCCTTCGCCTGCCCCGGCACCGCGCAGCACGATCTGACCGACTGAATTGCCTTCCAGCACGACCATATTTGTCGCGTTTTCCAACTGGCCAAGCGGGCTGCCCGCTGGCACCAAACAGGGCGACATGCGTTGCTCCAACCCGCGCCCGGACATTTGAGCAACGCCCAATAACTTGATCCGATAGCCCATGTCAGCCGCCAGCGTGATGTCTTCTATGGTGACCCGCTCGATGCCTTCGATCTGCACGTCGTCAAATGCCACCTTGGTGCCAAACGCGACCGAGGCCAGCAGCGCCAGCTTGTGGGCCGCATCAATGCCCCCCACATCCAGCGTTGGGTCTGCTTCCAGATAGCCCAACGATTCCGCCTCGTCGAAAATTTCTTGATAGCCCGATCCGGTGCTTTCCATCTGCGTCAGGATAAAGTTGCAGGTGCCGTTCATCACACCAACGACGCGCTCAATCTCGTTGCCTGCCAGCCCTTCGCTGAGCGCCTTCATCACCGGAATGCCGCCTGCAACAGCAGCTTCAAAGCGGATCACCCTGCTGTTTGCCTCGGCGGCGGTGGCCAGTTCCTGCCCGTGCAGCGCCAGCATCGCTTTGTTGGCGGTGACAACGTCCTTGCCAGTCGCAATCGCGGCCTCGGTTGCGGCTTTGGCGGGACCGTCAGCACCGCCCATCAGTTCCACAAATACGTCGATGTCGTCGCGCTTTGCCAGTGCCACCGGGTCATCTTCCCAGTCAAATGCATCCAGCCGCACGCCCCGGTCCTTGTCCCGCGTACGCGCCGAAACCGCGACGATTTCTATATTGC
>JAHRVD010000016.1 GCA_019090845.1 Marinosulfonomonas sp. | reverse complement strand
CAACGAAGAGAACGCAGATGAACAGAACTGAATTTATCATCGCAACCGCGATCATTCTTTTTGTAGCCTTCATTCTGGGGTGGTTTTCGCACTGGCTGCTGAACCGGTTCATGCGCGTGACACAATCCGAAATGGGCGAGTTGGACAAGATGGCGCAGCAATTGCACGAGGCCGAAGAGCAGCGTGATCAGGCAATCGCCTATTTTCAACAGCGCGAGGCAGAGATGACCAATAGCAACAGCCAGACCGAGGCAGAGTTGCGCGCGGCCATGGATGGGTTGCGTGATGCACGAAATGAAGCCGAGGAATTGCGCGCCTATATAGAACGTGTGAACAACGCCTGAAACGCTACCAACGTTTCAGCGCGTCCTCATCTTCATCCTTGGCGGTGACCCAGTATGCGCCATCGGCAGTGAATTCTTTTTTCCAAAACGGTGCGCGCGATTTCAGATAATCCATCAGAAATTCTGCGGCCGCAAACGCGTGTGCCCGGTGGCGCGATGCCGTGGCCACCATCATTATCTGATCCCCGGGCGACAAAGCTCCATAGCGATGGATGACCAGACTAGCCGACAAATTCCACCGGCCAATCGCTTCTTTTTCAATAGCCTCGATCGCTGGCCCGGTCATCGCCGGATAGTGCTCGATCATCATGTGATTAAGTGTTCCGTCTTCGTCGCGCACAACACCAGTAAAGGTCACAATTGCACCCGCGCCTGACACTAAACGAGAAAACTGTGACAGTTCCTTACCGGGATCAAAGGGTTCGGACTGGACACGCACTGACATCTTTATCCGCCTGTCATTGGTGGGAAAAAAGCAACCTCTCGAACTCCGTCCAGCGAGGCGTCAAAGGCGCTCAGTTCCTGATCGACTGCGACTCGCAGCGCAGAAATATCTTCGAAAGCAAGGGCGTATCTTTCTTCTCGTGCCTTCAGCTCATCGATCAGTTCCGCGACAGTTTGCGCATTTGTTTCCAGCGTCTCTTTTGAAATGCCGATCCGCTCGCGGACCCACGCGAAATACACCAAATCAATCATTAGTTTTTTCATCGCGCAAATACGGCAGCGACTTTCTAAAGTAATCCCAGCCAGTCATCAGTGTCAGCAGTGCCGCTACCCAAAGCAAAACCACACCGATGCGAAAGCTCCATATCATGCCACTAAATTTCCACCGCAGGCCGAGCAAATCCTGTTCTTTTCCGCTCAGGATGTTACCTACAATTTCGGCATCCATACCAAAGCTATACATCCCAAAATAATGTTCGAAAACACCGGTGGAAAACAGCACCGAGATTGCAATCATCTGTGCCGTCGTTTTCCATTTGGCCAGTTTTGTGACCTTTAGCAGCCCTGCCGAGGCGCCCAGAAATTCACGCAAGCCAGACACAAAAACTTCACGAAAAATGATGATCGTCGCGGGAAGCAGTATCCACGGGTTCATGCCAAGAAAACCGGTGATGACGATCAGTGCGATAACCACCATCGCCTTATCGGCAATCGGGTCTAACATCGCACCGAACTTGCTTTCCTGCTTCCATGCGCGGGCAAGGTATCCGTCAAACCAATCCGTAATTGCAGCCAGAATGAACAGCACCAGCGCGAATAAGTCAGCCCAGGGTCGGGTGAAATAGAGGAACATGACGACAATACCCGGCGCTGCAAGCAGCCGCATCACCGTCAGAATATTCGGGATCGTCCATGTCATGTGTTTGCTTTAACCCGTCAGGCCCGGTCATGGAAGAAGTCATAGACTGTTTCGGCAATTACATCCGAAATTCCGCCGACGGCCTTCAGGTCGGCCAAGCCAGCACGGCTTACCGCCTTGGCGCTTCCAAAATGGGTCAACAGTGCGCGTTTTCTGACGGCGCCGATACCGGGAACCTCGTCCAGCGGTGTTGCACCGATTGCCTTTGAGCGCTTTTTGCGGTGCGTGCCTATTGCAAATCTATGTGCCTCATCGCGAAGTCGCTGAACAAAATAAAGCACCGGATCATTGTGGCGTAGTGCAAAAACGCGCTGACCAATGCGGTGGAACTCTTCTTTCCCGGCGTCCCGGTCCACACCCTTTGCCACGCCGACCATTGGAATGTCCTGGACACCATGTTCACGCATAATCTCGGCCACCGCGCTTACCTGCCCTGCCCCTCCGTCGATCAATAATAAATCCGGCCATGTGCCACTGCTACGATCAGAGTCTTCTTTTTGAAGACGGCTGAAACGGCGGTGCAAAACCTCTTTCATCATGCCAAAATCGTCGCCCGGCGTCAGGTCTTCACCGCGAATGTTGAACTTGCGATACTGGCTTTTGATAAACCCTTCGGGGCCTGCGGCGATCATCGCACCGACAGCATGTGCACCCTGGATATGCGAGTTGTCATAGACCTCGATCCGCGATGGCGGCGTTTCCAGTCCGAATGCCTCGGCCAACCCAACCAGCAATTTGGCCTGGGTCGCGGTTTCCGACAGCCTGCGCGCAAGGCTTTCGCGGGCGTTTCTGGTCGCATTGGCTATCAATTCGGCCTTTTCACCGCGGACGGGCACGGCAATTGTAACTTTTCGCCCGGCTTTTTGCCCGAGAACTTGTTCCATCAGGTCCGGTTCCTCGACCGGGCCACTCATCAACACCAGTCTGGGCGGTTCGCGCTTGGCATAAAACTGCCCAAGAAATGCCTGCAGTATTTCAGAGGCACCCGCACCAGATCCCGTCCTTGGGTAATAATCACGATTGCCCCAATTCTGGTTGGCGCGGATGAAAAACACCTGAATACAAGCCTGCCCGCCGTCCAGATGAAGCGCGATCACGTCTGCTTCGGGCACACCGCGCGGATTGATCCCCTGTGCTTGCTGAACCTGCGTCAACGCACGAATTCGGTCGCGCAAAGCAGCCGCCTGTTCAAATTCCATCGCGGCGCTGGCGGTTTCCATTTTGGCGGCAAGCGCGGCCTGAACTTTGGTCGATTTCCCCTGAAGGAACCGCTCCGCATCCGAAACAAGCGCGGCGTAATCTTTTTGCGATATATTGCCAACGCATGGCGCACTGCACCGTTTAATCTGATACAGTAAACATGCCCGCGTCCGGCTTTCAAATGTCGCATCGGTGCAGTTGCGCAGCAAGAACACTTTCTGCAATTGGTTCAATGTTCGATTGACCGCCCCGGCACTGGCGAAAGGCCCATAATAGTTTCCTGCCTCTTTTTTTGTGCCGCGATGCTTTTTAATCTGCGCAAAGTCATGGGTGCCGGAAACCAGAATGTTGGGAAAGGATTTGTCGTCACGAAGCAGGACGTTGTAACGGGGCTTCAATTGCTTGATTAAATTCTGTTCAAGCAGCAGCGCCTCGGTTTCTGTCTGGGTTGTCAGAAACATCATCGACTCGGTTTCAGAGATCATTCGTGAAATGCGGGCCGAATGCCCGGACGACTGAGCATAGTTTGAAACACGTTTTTTCAGGTTTCGGGCTTTGCCGACATAAAGCACCACACCCTTGGCGCCCAGCATTCTGTAGACGCCCGGCGAATTGTCGAGCCTGTTAAGATACCCCTGTATGCAGGCGCGGCCTTGCACCTTTTCTGCGTCACCATTTATGTCGGTCGAAGAGTTCATGAGCTTTGCTGCTGATTCCTATTTTTGCTGCAATTTTTGCGCCACCGTAAGCAATAGATAACCTAT
>JAHRVD010000362.1 GCA_019090845.1 Marinosulfonomonas sp. | reverse complement strand
TCCTCTGTAGCCCTGCCAATTTACTACAGATAGGAAGTTTGCACAAAGCTGAAAGTGTGATGTGAGGTATTTCGGCAATGAATGAAACCAAGTTGGCCGAATTTCGCGCGCGGCTGCACGAAATGTCCGACGATTTTGCCCGTCAGGACGAACGCGGGCAGGAAAGCCAAAAGACAGTCACGCTCGATCAGCAATCGGTCGGCCGTCTTAGCCGCATGGATGCAATCCAGCAACAAGCGATGGCAAAGGCCACGCAAGCCCGCCGCAATCAAATGCACATGCGGATAAAATCCGCGCTTTGGCGTATTGAAAATGAAGAGTTTGGTTATTGCGTGCAATGCGGAGACGACATTTCCGAGCCGCGATTGGAACTGGACCCCAGCATTCCGATCTGTATGTCCTGCGCCAAAGGCTAAGCCAAAAAACGGGCACAATCCCCGTTACGAACCCGGCAGGTTAAGCCGCAGCAAATGCACCGCCAAACGCACCTCGCCGGCGGTAAAATCACCGCCCTCACCCGTCAGCAACAAATCTGTTGCGGAATAATAGGTCTGGGGCGATCCGGTCAGCCCGCGCACCCATGCCCCCTGTGAGATGCCCAAACTGCTGCCGTAGCGGTTGTCAGACGTAGCAACTCCCAGCCGCCAACTGCTTAGCGTTCCGCTGATCGCAGTCAGCACCCTCCCCGTCACGCCCAGAACGATCGAATGGGCCGGGATCGCGGCGGTAATCGAACTTGTCGTGCCCGCTCCGATCACATGGTCATATTCCAGCACTTCCTGAATTGTTGCGGCATTGTTGGCCGACAGCGCGACGCCGCCTGCCAACCAGCCACCCCCGTCAAACATCGAAAAGCTCTCGACATCAACGATCCAAGCCTTCCAGCCCCGTTGCGGGACCGCGAATACCCAGCCGCCATTGGAATAGATGGCAATCTCGCCATCATGCCCGGCCCAATCGTTCACGCCACCCACTGCAATTGCATAACAATCCCCATCGCTCGGTAAACCCGGCGGAGTCGTTGTTGTGGCCGATTCCAAAACCAGTTGTCCCAATCCATCCAGCAAGACCAAAGCTTCGTTCACCGTGATGTGTTTTTGTGCCTGCGCGGCCTGCAACAGCGGCAGGCCCAGTCGGGGTGTATTAGTCATCTAGATCAATCCTTCTGAAAAGCCCGGCACCAAACCGGGATGAAACCTGTGCAATATCAATGGTGTAAGCGCCGGAAATTCCGTCAACGGAACGCATGGCAGCGGTGTAATCCCACGCCGGGGTGCCCGTGCTAACTTCGCGAACGACAGAACCGCCCTGCATCACCCGAACCAGATAGCTTTCGCTGTCCTCGCCCAGTGGCACCTCGACCGACTGCCAGCTGTCGCCATCAATCCGTGTGCGGCGCACCCAGCGGACAGCCCGCGTGCCAACACCATCCAGCGGCGCGCGCAAATGCACCGGAGCCAAGGGACGCAACCCAATGCCGTCAAATGCCTCAAGCGCGTGAACAAAGGACGGATCATCATAGGGCCGGCTGGCCGGACCGATGCGGTAATGGCGTGCCAAACCGCGCTCGGCCAAAGCCACATCAACCTGAACCTGGGTTGCGTCAAGTAACACAAACCGGCTGCCCGCGGGCCAAGATACCACCGGCAAAGCATCGGTCCCCGCCTGCCCCCTGATCCGACCAGAAATGTCATAGACACCCGGCGAAACCAAGACCACATCCGTGAACTGAAACACCTCCCAGTTGGCGCTACTGCCATCGCCGATCGCGGCAATATTACTGCCGTTCAACACATCGCCCAATGGTGCCGAAGACAACGTGCCAGACCCCAGTTTGACCCGCAACGCCGGTCCACGATCCAATACACCGTGTAGCGCCGGGGCAAGCGTGCTCTGCGTTTCACCAATGATAGATTGCGTCGCAATCACCTTGTTCAGCACATAACCGCTGTCACTGGCCGAACTATAAAGAGCCGCCGACCCGGGCCAGGGATCTGCCGTGACCGCGATGTGGGGCTCGTGCTCGACCTCGTCACCACGCAACAGCGGTAAATCCATGAACAGCGAATAGACCGGGATCGGCGCTGAGAATGGGCGCGGTTCACTGACCAGATCAGCCCCGTCACTGGCCTGATAAATTTCCGGCTCAACCCGAACCGCTTCGACCATCTGCGCGTTGGATTGCGTCACCCGGTCAATGCGATAAAGCGCGGTTTCCTCGCCATCATCCCATGACACCACGTCCCCCGCACCTGTCTCGATCTCAGACATGGGCAGCGCAAACCGCAGCGAATCCCGCGCCACGCGCGACTCTGACAACCAGCGCTCTGTCGTGGCGCGCGCCTCGTTTCGCGTCAAGAGCAGCGGAAATTCTGTTTGCGACACCAACTCTGACGTTTCATCCGGAAACACCGCCTCTTCGCTGCGCGCATCATAATCCCCGTCCGCATCAAGAAAATGCAGCCGGACCCGTCCAACTGTTTCGGCCTCCGGAACCCGGATTTTTTCCACCGGGCTGTCTTGCTCGTCAAGCCAAGCCAAGGTGTCTGGCCCCACGTTCACATCCGCCAGCCCGGTCCGGTTGCGAAATATCAACCGCCCGTCGCGTTCGACCGCCTCAAAGCCAAATCCCAGCATCAGCGGCTGCAACGCCGCCCGAGCGCCATCCACATCCGACACAACATAACCGCGCAAATATCCGTAAAGCGCGCTGACATCTATGTCGCTGACACCAGAGCGCGCACAAATCTCGGCCACCACATCGGCCAGGGCCCGCGCCGTTGTGCGCCCGTTCAGCCAATGCCCCCGGAAATAGTTTTCCGCATCCGACCAGCGGTCCGAGATATGGGGAAAAAACGGAAACGGCCGCACATCCCACGCCCAGACATGGGTGCGGGTCGTATCCACCATCGGCGCATTATAAACGCTGGACACGGGATTGTTCGCATCCTCGCCCCAGAACTCAAACATGGCCCGCAGATATTGCATCTGCATCAGATCATCACGCCGCCCGTCAGAGTACTTTGGCAGGCCGGATTCCGATGATTTCACATCAAGGAACTTGTTGGGCTGATTGGTGCCCTTATCAATCGCCGCGCAGCCGATTTCCATGAACCAGATTGGCTTGCTTTGGGGCAGCCATGCCGTCGGGCTGGCCGAGCGTACACCCCCAATCCGTTCGTGGTGCGCATTGGACCACCAGCTGCGAATATCCTTGTAGCGATAGATCCACGGCTCGCCATACGCACCGTCCGTAATCGGCGAGCGCAATTGAAACGCTTCGGCCTGCGGGTTGGCATAATACCAGTCAAACCCTTCGCCCCCGGCGATGTTGGATTTCAGATACTCGGTGT
>JAHRVD010000361.1 GCA_019090845.1 Marinosulfonomonas sp. | reverse complement strand
GCTGTCAGTCTGCTTCAGTTGTTTCTAATGAGAGATCGCTAAGTATGAGCGTTGTAGAAGAAATCCGGGCTACATCTGACACCCTTCTTACCGCGCAGGCGCCCAAGAAACCTGCGAATTTGGGGCAGATAATTCGTTGGACCGTGCTGTTCCTGGGCGGAATACTGATGGTCATGCCCATCGTCTATATGCTGTCCACATCGCTCAAGTGGCCGCACGAGGTCTATAATGTTAATCTTTGGCCCGAAGAGCCGACGCTAGAGAACTACACTTTTGTCCTTGAGGACGGGCGGTTTTACGGCTGGATGATCAATTCGACTGTCATTGCAATAATAACCACGATTTCAAATGTCATGTTTGACAGCCTTGTGGGGTATACATTGTGCAAATTCCGCTTTCCGGGCCGGTATATCATTTTCATCGCGATCCTCTCGACGTTGATGATCCCAACTGAGATGTTGGTTATCCCATGGTATTTGATGAGCCAACAATTCGGCTGGCTGGACACCTATTGGGGCATCATGTTCCCTGGATTGATGACGGCCTTCGGAACGTTCCTGATGAAACAATTTTTCGAAACGGTGCCGGACGATTTCATTGAAGCCGCACGTATAGACGGAATGAACGAGTTGCAAATTTGGTGGACTGTCGCGATGCCTTTGGTTCGCCCAGCTTTGGCGGCGCTGGCGATTTTCGTTTTCCTCGGCAATTGGACAGCCTTTATCTGGCCTTTGATCGTCACAAATTCGTGGGATATGTACACACTGCCGGTTGGTCTTTCGACATTCGGAGACGAGGCTGATGTTGCTTGGGAACTTATCATGACTGGCGCAGCAATCAGTACAATCCCAACGCTGATGGTCTTTATGATTTTTCAAAGGTTCATCATTCAGGGTGTGGCCATGGCCGGATTAAAAGGATGACGGATAACAGCGTTTTCCCCGACCCGGTTTACAAGGACACCGTTCTTGCGCCGCTGTTTGAGGGCGTGAAAACCCACTACGCTTCCCACATGGCCACCATTAATCGCGCGCACCTGGTGATGCTCGCACAGACGGCTATCTTGCAACGCTCTGACGCCCAAAAAATCGCCAGAACGCTGGCAGAGATTGAATCTGAAACAGACATCGCCAATTTAGAATACACTGGCGAGCACGAGGACTATTTCTTTTTCGTGGAGTCGGAATTGCGCCGACGGCTGGGTGATCTGGGTGGTGCGCTGCATACGGCCCGATCCCGCAACGATATGGACCATACGCTATTTAAGATGGCCCTGCGCGAACGGGCACAGGGCGCGCTGAAACAGATATCGGTCCTGACTCGCGCCTTGATAGACAAGGCACAAGCTGAAGCCGCCACGCCAATTGTGGCCTACACACACGGACAACCGGCGCAGCCAACCACTTTTGGTCATTACCTCGGCGCCATGATCGAAGTTTTGATCCGCGATATGACCCGCCTGAATGCCGCCGCCGAGGGGTTGGAACATTGCCCAATGGGCGCGGCTGCGATCACAACGTCTGGCTTTCCAATCGACCGGAATATGATGGCCGATCTGTTAGGCTTTGAACGCCCGTTGATCAATTCCTACGGCTGCATCGCCTCGGTGGACTACATCACCGGGCTATATTCGGCGTTCAAACTGGTCTTCCTGCATCTGGGTCGCGTCGTGCAGGATATGGCTTTTTGGTCCAGCTTTGAAGTTGGGCAATTGTACGTGCCCAACGCGTTGGTCCAAATTAGTTCAATTATGCCACAAAAACGCAACCCGGTTCCAATTGAGCACATGCGCCACCTAGCTTCTGTTACAGTTGGACGTTGCGATATGGTTGTTAACACAATGCATAACACGCCGTTCACCGATATGAACGATAGTGAAGGCGAGGTGCAGCAAGCTGGATATTTGGCCTTCGATAGTGGCGCGCGTGTTCTTAACCTGCTGACTGCTTTCCTGCCTTCCTGTTCAATCAACGCCGACAAAGTACGACGCAACGCTGACCAAGCCTGCATTACGATTACCGAACTTGCTGATACATTGGTGCGCGACGAGGGGCTGACATTCCGCCAAGCCCACGAAATTGCGGGCGCAACCGCGCGCTCAGTTATCGCAAAAACTGAACCCCTTGGTGAGGGATTCGATGACTTTGCAACTGCGTTCGAGGGCGAAGTTGGGCGGGCAACGATCCTTACCGATGTAGAATTTCGGCGCGCGACCTCGATCCAGAATTTCATTGCTGTGCGCGACCATCCCGGTGGTCCGGCACCCGCGGCTTTGGCAAATGCACTGACCAAGTACCGGCAAGAAACGGACGCGCTAGAAACTGCCCAGATGGCACGAAACACACGCCACACAAACGCCACCACACGCCTGAACCGGGCGTTTAATGATCTGATGGAGCCCTAAGAGATGGCCAATCTTGCCTTGCGAAATTTGTCGAAATCCTATGGCTCGACCGAGGTCTTGCATGGAATATCTCTGGATGTTGCCGACGGCGAATTCGTCGTCTTTGTCGGCCCGTCGGGGTGTGGAAAATCCACCACGCTCCGGTTGATTGCCGGATTGGAAGAAACGTCTGGTGGAACCATTGAAATCGCTGGTCGTGAAGTCAACAATTTGGAGCCAAAAGAGCGTGACATCGCCATGGTGTTCCAGAATTACGCAATCTATCCGCATATGTCTGTTCGCAAAAATATCGGATTTGGTTTGCGCACTTCAAAACTGTCGAAAGCGGACAAAACACGGCGCTTGGAAGAAGTTGCCGAAATCCTGGATATGACGGATCTGTTGGACCGAAAACCAAGCCAATTGTCGGGTGGCCAACGTCAGCGCGTCGCCATCGGCCGTGCCATGGTGCGTGATCCCGCGGTTTTTCTGTTTGACGAACCACTCAGCAATCTTGATGCGCAACTGCGAACCCAGATGCGGCTAGAGATCAAGAAACTGCACCAAAAGGTCGGAAATACCATCGTGTTCGTAACCCATGATCAGGTCGAAGCCATGACGATGGCAGACCGTATCGTTATTATGAAGGATGGCTATATCCAGCAGGTCGGACGCCCGAATGATGTTTATCATAAGCCTGCAAACACATTTGTCGCGCGGTTTATTGGCGCCCTGTCTCTTATACACATCTGACGCTGCCGACGAAGCTAG
>JAHRVD010000360.1 GCA_019090845.1 Marinosulfonomonas sp. | reverse complement strand
CTGGGATGGTCGGAATGAATACGGGCATGTTTTTGGGTGTCGACGTTGGCAAAACATCAATAAAGGTGGGCCTGTTTGATACCGTCGGCCGTCAGTTGGCGGCCTATAACGCACATTATCCGACCCAGCGAAACAAAGCCGGTTGGGTGGAACATGATCCCGATTCACGGGTCGGGCATATCCGGCAGGCGCTATCCACTTTTTCAGCTTCCCGCGATTTGTCCGACCTAAGTGCAATTGGCATTACCTCACAAGTAAACACACATGTGTTTGCCGGTGGCGAAACCAACCCGCTGGCGCCCGCAATCGTCTGGCAGGATGGCAGGTGTGGGCACTGGCAACCCTTGTTGGAGTGCTGATCCTTGGCCTTCTCGACAATGGACTGACCCAGATGAGCGCGGATAGTGCTTTGAAATTGAAATCGGCCGTTGGCCGCCGACACTATAACCCACCCGGCCGTTCTAGACATTGGCCCTGCGCCCGGAGCCGATTTGGGAACGGCCCGCAACACAACCCATCCGTAACCGGCGATGTAGCCCCAAAACAAACTCCCCAGCCAATCTGCAACGCCGAGGGACTTGCAGAAACTGACCTATGCGAAAGGTGGCTCCGCCTGCGCACGCTTCAAACCGCCGGCACCGCCATTGTTGCGCAGGCACGCCCGCGTCGTTTGCTTTCGTAAAGCGCATGATCGGCGTCCGATTGCATCCGGTCCGCATCAGGCAGGCAATACAATTGCGACGTTGTTATCCCGATACTTCCCGAAATTTGGCAGGTCTGATCCTGAAAACGCACCGGCTCTTCCAGTCGGCACACGATCCGACTGGCAATGCTCATCAATTTTGCCTCATCCACAAGCCGGTCAAAGATCAAAACAAACTCATCGCCGCCAACACGCGCGACGGTGTCATTTTCGCGAACTTCCTGACGCAGAATATTGCTCGCCTCCTGCAGAACGAAATCGCCCGCCGCGTGGCCAAAAGTGTCATTCACAGCTTTGAAATAATCAAGATCCAGATGCATCAGACCGAAACTGGCCCGGTTTTCCACCAAACCTGATAACAGATCATCCATTGCACGCCGATTGTTAAGGCCGGTCAATGCGTCGGTCGTGGCCTGCGCTTCGGCAGCTTGGCGCGCTGTTTGCAGGCGTGCATTCAGCCCGTGCATTTCGTTCATAACAGCTGTTTTTGCCTCAAACAGATAGAGCAGCTCGATTGCCAGATCGGTGGCGGCAAAATCGCTGTTGCTCAGTCCATATTGGCGCACCGCCTGAACCAGTGAAATGCCGAACGACAGGTTGATCAGCAGCCCACCACCATCGGGCAATCTGGTCATCATTCCCTTGAGAGCGGTCTGCGGAGTATCACGAAATTGCAAATGCATTTTTTGGCCGGCAACTGAACAAAGGTCGGAATAATCCTGCATCCCGCGGCGCGGACGACGCATCTCAAACACCTCAAGAAAGCGTCTACCGACCAGCTCTGATTTCGGTCGCAATCGCGCCAACGTTGGTCCAACGCTTTGAATATGGCCAGTGTTGCCGATCAGCAGATGCATTGGCATCAACTGGTCCGCGCAGGAACCATCCAGCGTCAGCGAGGCCTTATCCCCGCTCACGCCGCAGGCCCGGCTGATGAAAGCTGAAAACTGCGACCGGCGGCGAACTGCGTTTCCAGCAATTGGATTTTCACTGTTTCAACGCCGCTGTTGCCGCCCAGATGTTCCAACAATGCCAATGTGCCGTAGTCATCCGCCATTGCGCGCAAAATCCCGACCATAACATGGCCCGAGCCGGGAACAGGAAAGCGGCAATACAGCGTGAAAACCCCGCCTAAATGGTCGCGGGTTTCCAGTTGCGGCAGGATCAGGTCGGGTGCTGCAAGCCGGGCCGCACCGGGCATGTCGTCCAGCGAATGCAGGAATTCCAGAAAACTGTCGCCTCCAAAGCGCAGCAAGCGCCGGACACCTTCTAGGTTCGGGTGCGACGCAAGATAGGTTCCCAAATCCTCAAGGATCGATTCTGTTGGTTTGGACAGGTGACTGGTGGCACCTGACAAAACCGCGCCCGTCAGCTCGTCGTCATAGGACATCATGGCTTCGAAATTTTCGAAGCCGAGCCCCGCCAGACCGGTGATCGTTTTCCAGCTATCCGGCCCATAGGTGTCACAAATGAAACATTGAATAGAACGATTAATCAGACCGTACATAACTTTCCCTCACTACGCCGCGAAGGATCGCCCAGTCTTCTTAAAATATCGCAAATATTCGGGTGTCAGGTTTCAAATTTCAATCTGGCAGCATCAGCAGTTCAACATCCGAGACTTTTAGCGTGTTGAAATTAGCCGGTTGAATGGTGAAATCGCCGTTCAGCAGATCGTCGATGACGTCCGGTTTTAATTCATAAAGATTTCTATCGCCCAGAACTACCGGTTGCCGGTACCTGACCCAAGTGTCGGCGTCATCCTGCGTCCAGACTTGGACGTCAATGGATGAGCGCCCCGAGTTGCTCCAAACAACCAATAATTCGTCACCGGGCATCCCAGGCAACAGGTCAGCAAAAATGCCAACACAGGCAGGCTTGCCTGCCTGTGTTAGTTTTTCACACCCGTTCAGCATTGATTGCTGCTTAACCCCGGGGGCGAAGTTTTCGGGAAACTCCCTACCCAGCGGGCGGATTTGCAATAGCGTTCGCAGGCGGGCCAGATCTGCGGTTTTTTCGGTGGAGTTTTCGACGATGTCGTGTTTGAAATTCCACTTGT
>JAHRVD010000359.1 GCA_019090845.1 Marinosulfonomonas sp. | reverse complement strand
TTGAGCGGAACCAGCACCCTGTCAACAAACGGGCATACCGCGGCCGCTACATTGATTATTCTGGGGTTGCAGTAGGGCGCGCTGCGGCAATCCCTAGTTTTGGGATGCCCGCCGCAGCAGTTCGCTGGCTTCAATACCGGCCAGATCCCCGCCTTTCAGATCGTGGCCCAGCAATGATGCCTCGCCGTGCACATCCGCGGCCAGACGATTGCGCACAATGGGCGGGATGGCAGCGCGCGCGCGATGATCGGCCAACATTGTCTCGGCCGCAATTCCTTCAACGAAAATCACTTCGTGACGGTCAAATAACAATTGGTAATAATCCGTAAACCCGCCGGTTGTCTGAACGACAGTGTCGCCGTTAACCAATAGCTCGGCGCGAATTGTGACTTCGTTTTGCCCGGCATTCAGTTGGTCGGTTCTTTGATAAATGAACAAACGGTGGTTTGGGCCAACACTCAGGTCGTTGGAATTATTCAGGGCCCCGCGCCGGATAAGAATTGGCGCGAACTCTCCACTTGCGCGAAACGTCTGTTTGCCGATCCAGCGGATTTTCTGGCCCCCGTGGTCGCGCGTCATGACGCTGTCACCGGTTTGCAAGGTTTCAATCAGTGTTTGCGAGCCATCGGCCAGCAAGACATGGGTGCCGCGGGTGAAAGAAACGCATGCAATATCGCTAAATCGGGTTTTGGCGTCGCTCTGGTCGATTTTCACCAAAGTATAGGTCTGATCCACAGCCATTGTCGACAAGGGCATCAAATAGGTTGCAGCGACCAATCCGTTGCTGATTTCCACGATCACAATCGCTTCGCTGGTGTCCCCTGTCTGGGACATAAGTGTGATGCAGCAATCCAGATAGAGTGTTGCACCGGCCATGCCGATGACGCTGTCATGTGAAATCGAGAATTCACCCGGCGACTGCCCCGGAACCACTGACAAGCGGGTTGGGGTTGCAGATTTGCGCCGCGCATATACGTCCGCCAGAATTAAATGGGCGCAATCCATTATCGGGTCGCCCAGATTTGCACCATCCACGACAGTTATGTCCTGCGACCGGTAAACCGGCAGCGTGTAAGTCGGGGATGAAGCTGGATTGTCGATTTGTGGCACGCCAGATTTTGCTTTCTTGATTGGATGCGGCCAGACCTAAGACATTTTCGCCCGCCGTGCAGTCCGGGCCACCGATAGCCTCTAAATGCGCTGAAAACCGCGCGGATTGTTTAGTCTTGCGAAACAACGAACGCGACAGGCGGGAATTAAACACCGATTAGGCAAAGTGCGGCAGGCTCTGTTTCTGCAAAACAAACCGCTCATCCATTGCGGGTGACGGCGGGTTGGGCCATGTTGCGGCCAAATAAAACCAGCGAGGATGACATGGATCTTGGAATATCGGGCAAAACAGCACTGTTATGCGCCTCTTCAAAGGGGCTTGGGTTTGCCAGCGCCAAAGCACTGGCCGAGGCCGGCGTCGATCTGGTCTTGAACGCTCGCGGAGCCGAGGCATTAGAGGCCGCCGGTGAACAGATCAGCAAGCGCTATGGTGTAGCGGTCACCACCGTCACCGGCGATATCACGACAGAGGCGGGGCGCGCAGCCGTGCTCGCAGCGGCCGAAAATGTCGACATTCTGGTGACCAATGCAGGCGGCCCGCCGCCGGGCAAATGGACCGAATGGACGCGCGATGATTTTATCGGCGCACTGGATGCAAACATGTTGGCCCCAATTGCGATGATGCAGGCGCTGTTGCCGGGGATGATGGCGCGCGGCTGGGGCCGGGTGGTCAATATCACCAGCCAATCGGTGAAAGGCCCGATCCCCGGACTTGGCTTGTCCAGTTCGGCGCGCACCGGATTGACCGGGTTTGTTGCCGTGACCGCGCGCGATATCGCCCATACCGGTGTTGTGATTAACAATTTGCTGCCCGGCATTCATGCAACTGACCGGGCGGTCGCGCTGGACCTCGCTATGGCCAAGCGCGAAAATATTACGGTCGAAGAATCCATTCGCCGCCGCACGGCAGGTATTCCGGTCGGACGGTTTGGCACACCTGATGAATTCGGCGCCACCTGCGCGTTCCTGTGTTCACAATATTCCGGCTATATCGTAGGTCAGAATATCCTGCTCGATGGCGGTGGCATCAACGCCACTTTCTAGGGCGGGGGCGCGGGGCTGCGACTTGCGAGCCGGGCCAGTGGCTGTTATCGGGCTGATGCCCGACTAAATTGGGCGGAAATGACACGGCGGAGTAGGACGTGACGACACCGACACCACGTTTGGAGGTGCGCAATCTGATGCGCCATTTTGACGGCCGAGCCGCTGTCAATGATGTGTCGTTGCAGGTCATGCCCGGTCAGGTCACCTGCCTTTTGGGGCCGTCAGGCTGCGGCAAGACGACGACGCTTCGGATTATTGCCGGGGTCGATCAGCAGGACAGCGGAACCGTTCTGGTAGATGGCGATGTGATCAGCGACCAAAACGTCTTTACGGCGCCCGAAGCGCGCTCGATCGGCCTGATGTTTCAGGATTTCGCCCTTTTCCCGCATCTTTCAGTTG
>JAHRVD010000358.1 GCA_019090845.1 Marinosulfonomonas sp. | reverse complement strand
GCCGCTGCGCCGCATCGCGGCAAACGCCGGTTGGGCCGCCATGCGCAACGGCGTGACGATCAGAAACGATGCGATTTCGACCAGCCGCCACGCCATTGAGAAAAGCCCAAGTGCCACAGGGCCCAGTGTTGCCCCGATTATAACAGATGGCACCTGAATGGATGCAAGCTCTGCTGCCCTTAGTCCCAGCACCGCACCGCCATACCTGAATACTTCGCGGCAATGGCCGGTTGTGGTTCTAAGGCCGGGGCGCCAGCTCACCGCACTCCATGCCATAACGATATTTATTAAAACCTGTGTCAGCCGTTGCCCGACCAGTGCCCAGACACCATATCCGTTAAGGGCCATATAGGTGGCTACAATTCCGCCGATGGATACGCCCAGAATTGCCCGCAATGACAGCGCGCGAAATCGCAGTTCGCGTCGCAGTATCGCCACCGGAACGGCAGTCAGCGCAATCATCAAGACCGTGGGCGACAGCCCAATGACAAGCCCGGCGACCTGTGGCTGGCCGTAAAATGCGGCAATTGGGCCCGCGCCCAGCCAAAGCCCGGCGCTTAGCAATCCACCAAGTGCGACCAACATCCAGAATGTTGCGTTGTAATGCGCGGGCGTCGGGTTTTCGAATGAAATCAGGAAGTCAGAAAGGGAATCCCTGACCAGAAACTCTGATAGCAAAACGAACGCAGCAGCCATTGCCAACAATCCGAATGCCTCAGCGCCCAAAATTCGTGCCAGCAGGACAAATACGCCAAAGTTGATCGCCTGTTCGATCCAGTTCCCTGCGGCCATCCAGGCTACGCCACTGCTGAATTGTCGAACGATTGACATCGAGAACACGCCCCTTGGCATTGGCTTTAGTGACAGATGGCCGCTTGGCCGATATTTTCAGCCAACGCGGGTGACTGTTGTGTAAACCGCTGAATTGCAGCCGCAAATTGAACGTTTTGAAACGCGCAGGCAAGAATTGTCTTCAATCAGCGGCTTTGGGCGACATTCCTGAAACAGTTCCCGGCCATTTGCGCCGACCGTTCCCAACTGAAATATCCAGCGCAATTGCCTTTTTCGCCGGTGTAAAGCCATGAGCGGCAGCAAGTTTGCGTGCCACCACCACATTTTTGTAAGAATTTTGACCTGCCACTAATTTTGCCACTATTGGTGCCCAATTAACGGTCGAACAATTGTTTCCAAGTGGTCTGGTGCCGGATAGTCTGCGGATTGTCGTGATTGATAGGTATAAAGAATTGAACCACCAAAAGGTTCTGGTAACCGGTGCGAGCGGCTTTATTGGCCAAGCTCTGGTAAATGCTCTGGCTGATGCTGGTGCACAGGTGACGGCCTTAAGCCGGACACGGTTTAGCCCTGTCGGTCAAGGCCGCGCGAACGTCAGAACCGTGACCGGTAGTTTGAACAACGCCGCTGATTTGCCTGAAATCCTGCGCGGGCAGGACATGGTTTTTCATCTCGCCTATGACGTGCGGGCACCCGCGGGCGATAATCTTTCAGCCTTTGAAAACCTTTATAGCAGCGCCGTAAAATCTGGCGTTAAGCGTTTTATTCACGCCAGTTCGATCGTCGTTTATGACGGCTGGCCAAATCAGGATATCACTGAAATCAGCCCGGTTAACCGCCCCGGCGGCAGCCCCTATCGTCGGGCGAAAATTGATATGGAACGCCGGTTGATGGATGGTCCGCTACCCGCAGCCATCCTGCAGCCAACAATTGTTTACGGTCCCGGAAGCACGCAATGGACCGATGCTCTGGCAAGCAATATCGCGACCGGCGGCATCGTCTTGCCCACGCCCGTGGGTGTTTGTAATGGCGTGTTTGTTGATGATGTTGTGCAGGCATTTCTTCTTGCGGGCCAGTTGCCTGATCTGGATCGCGAACGGTTTATCATATCCGGCCCCTCGACGTTTTTATGGTCGCGCCTTCTTGAAGGTTACGCCAGCATCGTTGGTGGTGGCAGTGTCACCTATCGCCCGCTGAAAGAGCTGACAGAACGCATTGGCCCCAAACCGGATAAGAGTTCAGCCAATGATGCGCCGTCTGCGATGGCAAGGATCAGTGCGGTCGGGCGCAGAATACTGGGCCGCGAGCGGTTTGAAAAACTGGCCCGGCTGGCCCGTCAGGCATTAACCAAAAGCGGGCCAACCTATCCGGGGCACCATTTTCTAGAAGAAGTTTCATCAACGGGAACCTGCCAGATCGACCACGCGCGGGATCGGTTGGGCTATCGGCCCGAATTTGATCTGGACAAGGGGCTGGCAGCGACAGAGCCCCATTTGCGAAACTTGTTGGGCAAACGCTAACGCAGTTTTGCAGCAGGGAATGGTTTGACCCGATGCATGTGGCGCGTGCGTTTTTGCCACTTGTGGGGGTGCGCTCAACGATCGCCGCCGATGAGTTCACCGGCAATTATTGCCGCCAATGGCCCGGCTTCATCGGCCTTCATGCCTGCGCGCATCCGGGGATCGTAAATAATTCGCAGCAGCAATTCATCATGCTTTGTCAGCAGAGCAAATTCTTCGTCATCGTTGAAAACCGAGGGCCGAGCGGCAGGGCTGTCGTTTGAAAGCCCCAGCCCCTGGGCCAATTCCTCGTGGATGCAGGAAAGACGCATCAGATCGGGATGCTCGCCGCGGATAACGGCAACCGCTTTTTCATAGGTGCCCGCGTCGTCGCGGTCCCAGGCAAACACCAGACAAAACGTCGAGCGGGGCATCTGGACGACCGCCTTAACCGCTGCTGCGCTGATCCCCGGTATTATCTGCTGGATGCGCGGTCCAAGCGCGCGTCGCTCGGCTTCGTTCACCACAAAAACGTGGAAATTAGTGTTTGATGTTGATTGGCGAATGGGCAGCCCGGTGATGCGAGACAGGCGCGCGGCATAATTTGTAATGCTGGTGCGATCTTTTGCGCGCTGTTGGGCTGGAACAGTATCGCCAAATTCAACCCGCATTTGGATCGGGCGTTCCCATCGGTGCAGCGGACTTTCGGTTTGGCGCGCAACGATGCGCCCGCCGGCCACAACGTATTCTTCAAACAGCGCGATTCTAACGAAATTATCGGCCAGATTGCGCGCCGAAAACGGAACGTCCGGCCCGCCGCCGTCTGTGCGCAACAAGCCCTGGGCGAGCAGGCCGTTTTGAACGCGCGCATAATAATCTGCCAAGGCCAGGCTTTCAGCCGATGGTCCGTCACTTTCGCCCAACGGGTCGCCGTATGGTGGGGGATTGCCATCCGGTGACGACAATCGCGCCGCGTCGCACCCGGCGAATGAAACCGCACACAGGACCGCCAGAACTGCGTATTTTTTGATACGTGCAATCGGCTTGACCACAGATTTATTTGCCTTTTGAAGCGGACGCGCGGACGTTTAAGCTAAAGATTAAACGCCTGCCCGATACAGCCGAGATTTACAGTTTTGTCCGGTTCGAGCAGGCAATCCCAGACAATTTCACCCCTTTAACATGGCCAACATAAGCGATGGTTTTGAACCTTACCAGTGAATTGCTGGCCGGGTTTTCAGGTCTCGCAACAAAGTTCTGTCAGCGATGCCCCTGTGCATTGCGCTCGGCGTTAAGTTTGCGTGTATAGCCCGACTGGATGATCTCGACCGCCACCAGAACGATGATCGAGAAATAGAACGTCATCTTGGACATCGGCAGCAGATCATGCCCCATGACTTTGATTTGAAGGGCCTCGTTATGGGCTGCGTGAGCGGCGGCAGGGCCGGCTTCGCCCAGCAGCACAACACCAACAATCAGCAGAATGAACAGGCCCAGAACCTCATACATCCGGTTCTTTTCCAGAAAGGACGTAACGCTGTCGGCAAGCACCAGCATCGCCACGCCAGACAGCAGGATTGCGACTGCAAGGATCGGGAAAACGTCGGTGATCGCCAGCGCAGACAGGATCGAGTCAAAGCTGAAAATCAGGTTCATCAAAACGATAAAGGCCACCACTTGCCCGGCGGATTTCTGGCGCTTGTTCTGTAGGTCTGTCTCCAGATGCTCCAGCGACAACATATGCGAGATTTCTTTGACGGCCGTATACATAATGAAGACGCCGCCAAACAAAAATACCACCGTGGCAAAGTTAACGCCGCCTTCCAATATTCCGGGGTAGTTCAGAACAAAGAATGGCGCTGACAAAGCGTCGATCAAACTGATCATAAGAAACAGTAAAACTACGCGTAAGGCGACTGCGATCAGGATGCCCCAGAACCGGACAGATCGTTGCTGGGCAACCGGAGCCCGCTTACTTTCGATGGTGATGTAAAGCAGGTTATCAAACCCCAGAACCGCCTGCAAAAAGCACAGAATCAATAGGTTTCCAAGGTTCTCGAATGTCAGAAGATCGGTCATGTTAATACGTTCCCTCGCTACGCGCCCGGCAATACATAGCGCCAACGCCGCATCGGGCCAAGCATTTGGTTCAGCGGCGCTTTCTGACCGGTTTTCGTTTGGGTGCCTGCGGTTCAGAAGGCGGCAATCCCAGCTGGTCTTTGACCACCCGTTGTTTGACCTCTTCCACTACACCCGGTTTCAAGTCGCGCAGCTGGAAGGGGCCATAGCTGGTGCGAATCAACCGGTTCACCGGCAGCCCGATATAATCCATCGCGCGCCGAATTTCGCGGTTTTTGCCTTCGCGGATGGCCACGGTTATCCAGGCGTTGGACCCTTGCTGGCGATCCAGCGTTATCACCATCGGCTGAAAACGTTCGCCATCGGTGGTGATGCCCTTGCGCAGCGGATCTAGCATTGCCTCGGTCGGGATGCCTTTGACGCGCACGCGATATTTGCGAACCCAGCCAGTTGCGGGCAATTCCAGCCGTCGCTTCACGCCGCCATCATTGGTCAGCAACAACAGGCCTTCGGAATTGATATCCAGTCGTCCGATTGACATCACGCGGGGCAGGTCGTCGGGCAGGGCGGCAAACACCGTCGGCCGGTCCTTTTCATCCCGCTCGCTTGTCACCAGCCCAAGGGGCTTGTGATAAAGCCAGATGCGCGGCGGGTCAGGTTCGCCAACCGGTTTGCCGTTCACCGTGATTTTGTCTTTCTAGGTGACATTCAGCGCCGGGCTGGCGATTTTTTTGCCATTTACCGTCACGCGCCCTTCTTGGATCAGCTTTTCGGCTTGTCGTCGGCTGGCGATCCCGGCGCGGGCCAGAACCTTGGCGATACGATCGCCCGGTGGCGGGCTGGAAGGGGGAGTGTTGTTCATAGGTGGGCCTTACCGCGTGACGGACAAAAGGGAAAGCCGCTTGGCAAATGCGCCCGGGCCGGGCAAATGTTGCCCCATGCGCTTTAACAGCCATATGGACACGGCCCTGTCGCAGGCCGCTGATGCCGCAAGCCGCGGTGAAGTGCCCGTTGGCGCGCTTATCGTCGGGTCGGACGGGCAGATCATCGCGCAGGCAGGCAATTGCACCCGAGAGTTGAACGATCCCACGGCGCACGCGGAAATCCTTGTGATCCGGGCGGCCTGCGCTGCCCTTGGCTCAGAACGTCTGCCCGGTTGCGACCTTTACGTGACGTTGGAACCTTGCCCGATGTGTGCTTCGGCAATTTCGCAGGCCCGCATTGGGCGGCTTTATTACGGTGCGTCTGACCCGAAATCGGGCGGCGTTGCCCATGGCCCACGGGTTTTTGAGCATCCCCAGTCCCACCATGTTCCAGAGGTCTATGATGGGATAGGGGCCCAAGCGTCAGAGGCGCTGCTGAAAGATTTTTTTCAACAGCGCCGGTAGTTGTCGAAATTTGTTAGATTTCAATCGCCGTCATTACCTCAGGCTCGATCACATGTACCCCCGGAACGGCCGCTTTCAGCGCGTCGGCGTTTTGTTCCAGCAGCGGGAAAGTGCGGTAGTGGCACGGGATGATCGTCTTGAAATCAAAGAATGTTTTGGCAGCATAGCCTGCGCGCGCCATATCCATCGTGAAATGCCCGCCCGCGCAAAGGATGCCGATATCCGGGCTGTGCAGATCGTTGAACACTTTCATGTCGGCCATCACATCGGTGTCG
>JAHRVD010000357.1 GCA_019090845.1 Marinosulfonomonas sp. | reverse complement strand
CGCGCAGCGAGGCCAGCCAGTCGCCGAAATTATGGCCGAGCACTGGCAGGAATTTGGGCGCAACTACTATTCACGCCATGACTATGAAGCAGTGCCGGCCGACGCGGCAAACCAGCTGATGGCTGGCTTGCAAGCCAAACTGCCCGAACTGGTTGGCAAGGAATTTTCCGGCGCGCGGGTGAGCGCAAGTGAAACGTTTAGCTATATTGATCCGGTGGACAGGTCGGTTAGCGAAAACCAGGGTATCATCGTTCACTTTGAAGGGCAGGGGCGTGCAGTGTTGCGGCTGTCGGGCACCGGAACGCAGGGCGCGACGCTTAGAATCTATCTTGAACAATACGTTGAACGGGATGCAGATCATTCGATTGAAACGCAAACCGCTTTGAGCAAAGTGAAAAATGCAATTCTTGAAATCACCCAAATCCAAATGCTCATTGGGCGCACCCTGCCGGATGTGATGAGCTGAACAATATCGGGTCGCGTGCTTTAAATATGCCGCACCGCCGATTGCCGCGCCTTATGGCGTTGAAAGTCCAGACCCACCTAGGATAGTAAGCGTGCAATCAACCACAAAAAAGCGACGCTTCAAACCATGACAATGTTGGGAACTTTTCTGAAGCCGATGCATCGCGAAGGCATCCGGTTCGTGGCCATTTTTGCCGCTCTGACTGTGCTGCTTTTTCTGGTGTCAGATATACTTGGCTGGATTGGCGTTTTGCTGACGGTCTGGTGCTATTACTTTTTTCGCGACCCCAAACGAACGACGCCAACGCGCGACGGGCTGATCGTTAGCCCCGCCGATGGCGTCGTGTCACTGATCGAGGCAGCAGTTCCGCCGCCGGAACTGGGCATGTCATCGGACGCTCTGACAAGGGTGAGCGTTTTTATGAACGTCTTTAATTGTCACGTGAACCGGGCGCCGGTGGGCGGTGAAGTTAAATCAATTGCGTATCGGCCGGGCAAGTTTTTCAATGCGTCGCTGGACAAGGCAAGTGCAGACAACGAACGCAACAGCCTGTGCATCGAGATGGCCGACGGGCGCCAGATCGCCGTCGTGCAAATTGCGGGTCTGGTGGCCCGACGTATCGTGTGCTTTGTGGATGAAAAAACGCCATTGCAGACCGGTGAACGCTTTGGCCTAATTCGCTTTGGTTCCCGGCTTGATGTTTATCTGCCCGCCGGTGTGCATCCCATGGTAAGCATCGGGCAGACGATGGTCGCAGGTGAAACGGTTCTGGCTGATTTGACCTCAGACGAAGCCACGCGCGACGGGCGGACTGGCTGACTATGGCCCGAGATAAGAGCAAGCCAAAGACCGAACTGGCGATCGTCCAGCTGTTGCCAAATCTGTTGACGATTGCAGCAATTTGCGCCGGTCTGACGGCCATCAGGTTAGGGTTTCACGGCGATTTTGAGCGCGCCGTCCTGCTTATTCTGGTGGCTTGTATTCTGGACGGAATTGATGGGCGCCTTGCCCGGCTTTTGAAATGCGAAAGTCCGATGGGCGCTGAATTGGATTCACTTGCGGATTTTGTGAACTTTGGAATAGCACCGCCGCTAATGGTCTATGTCTGGGCGTTGCAGGATGTGCGCGGGGCGGGCTGGATCTCGGTCTTGATATTTGCTGTCTGCAGCGTAATCCGGCTGGCTCGATTTAACGTCGGACATAAAACGGAGTTTTCCAAACCAGACGGCAATTATTTTGTCGGCGTGCCGTCGCCAGCAGGCGCCCTGCTGGTCATGTTTCCGATGTTCGCTTCGTTCCTTGTTTCAGATTTACCGATTTTTCCGGCTGAATTTATTGCCATCTATATGGTGTGTATTGGGCTGTTGATGATCAGTCGAATCCCGACTTGGTCGTTCAAAATCATGACGATATCACGCGAGAAAGTGAAATTTATTTTTGTTGGGTTTGTCATCATTGTCGCCGCTCTTCTGACATATCCCTGGGCTACGCTGGTCGCCTTTGATTTAGTTTATGTGGCTGGTGTTTTTTGGGCTTGGCGCTCGGGTAAAAAATAGGATTTTCCGAAAAATGGATATTAACGCTGTTCAGAAATCCTATGCTCGCTGGGCTCCGGTTTATGATAAAACATTTGGTGCGATTACCAATGTCGGAAGACGCACAGCCGTCGATTACATCAACGCCCACGGACAAAATATTCTTGAGGTTGGCGTTGGTACCGGGCTTTCGCTAAAGCACTATCACCCCGGCCTTAAAGTTACTGGAATTGATGCCAGCGAGGAAATGCTGGAAAAGGCTCGTGCCAAGGTGCTGGAACACGATTTAGGGCATGTTGAAAGCCTGCGCCAGATGGATGCCCGCGTGCTCGACTTTCCGGATAACCATTTTGATACAATTGCAGCGATGCACATTGTATCGGTGGTTCCAGAGCCCGAAAGGGTGGTCGCCGAAATGGCACGGGTCTGCAAACCGGGTGGCAAGATTGTAATCACCAATCATTTCGCCCGCGACAAGGGGTTTTTCTCGGCCGTCGAACGGTTGACTGCGCCATTTGCGAATTTGATCGGCTGGCATTCAGATTTTGAGATTGGCAGAATTCTTCGCGAAGAAAGCCTGTCCGTTAAAGAAAAGAAATCTCTGCCGCCGATCGGTATGATGACATTTCTTCTGATGGAAAAAACGGCAAACGTTTAGTCGGATATTGCCAACCGGGATTCTTGGGAAAATGAAGCCAAGATGAAATCCAATGAATTACTTATCGGATTTTAACATTTCGTCGGCACTTCCACCTACACCCTCGGGTGCGACGGCAACGGTCTTGATTATGGCATGACAGCGGGCACCATTTGTCAGGCCCAATGCCTGCACCGAGCGTTGTGTGATGCGTGCCAGCAATCTGCCCGCTTGCGTGTCAATCGAGACGATTGCCCCCGGCCCGTCACCTGAACGTATCATCGCGATTGTGCCGGGCAGCACGTT
>JAHRVD010000356.1 GCA_019090845.1 Marinosulfonomonas sp. | reverse complement strand
CATGAGCGCCCGCCTGAAATCGGGTGGTCGGCTGCTGAACCGATCACAACCTGTGGTGTTTACTTTCAACGGGAAGCGGTTGCAGGGATATCAAGGTGACACCTTGGCCTCGGCGCTGCTGGCCAACGACCAGATGCTGGTGGGCCGCTCGTTCAAATACCACCGTCCGCGCGGCATTGTCGCCAGTGGGGCCGAAGAGCCTAACGCGCTGGTTCATCTGGGTTCGGGCGATTCTTTTGAACCAAACCAACGGGCTACAACGACCGAGCTGTTTACCGGCCTTGTGGCGACATCGCAAAACCACTGGCCGTCGCTGAAATTTGATATTGGCGCGCTCAATGGGCTAACCGCGCGGTTTTTGCCAGCTGGTTTCTACTACAAAACATTCATGGCGCCGCGCGCGGCTTGGAAGCACCTGTTTGAGCCGATCATCCGCAAGTCGGCCGGGCTGGGCCGTGCGCCCAAGCAAGCTGACACCGATAGTTATGAACATTTTCATGCCCATGTGGATGTGTTGATTGTCGGCGGTGGTATTGCCGGGCTTCAGGCGGCCAAGGTCGCGGGTGCGTCGGGCGCGCGGGTTCTGTTGATCGAACAAACCGCCCATTGGGGCGGACGGGCTGTGGTGGATGGGGCCGTGATTGGTGGGATGCCGGCTGATAAATGGATCAGGGATACCGTCCAAGCACTTGAAAATATGTCAAATGTCCGCATTCGGAAACGATGCATGGGGGCTGGCGTCTATGACCACGGGTTTGCCTTGGCCTATGAGCGTCTGAGCGATCACGCGCCGGATCAGGACGGCCCGCGTCATCGGCTTTGGAAAATACGCGCGCGCCGGATCATCACGGCCACCGGCGCGATCGAGCGTCCGCTGACGTTCGCGGGCAACGATTTGCCGGGCGTCATGCTGGCCGGTGCCATGCGCGACTATCTGGTGGATTTCGCGGTTTCGCCGGGAAAACGCGTGGTCGTTGTTACCAATAATGACGATGCCTATCGCAGCGCCATTGCGCTTGTGAAGGCTGGGCAGCACGTGCCGGTAATTGTTGATGCGCGGATCAGGGTCGACGGGCAACTAGTGGAAAAGGCACGAGAATTAGGCATTCGGATTGCAACGGGGCAGGCGATTCACAATGTCCGCGGTGGCAAGCGGGTCACGGGCGTCACATTGTGTTCCCAGACAGGTGACGGGGCGGCGACGGAAGATATCGCCTGCGACGCGGTGGCGATGTCGGGTGGCTGGTCGCCAGTGGTGCATCTGTGGTCGCATGCGGGTGGCAAGCTGATCTGGGACGAGGCGCGTGCGCATTTTCGCCCCGATGCCACGCGCCCGCCAACAGATCAGCATGGCGAGGGATTTGTGGCTGCAGCGGGCTGTGCCAATGGCGCGATGGGAACTGGTGATGTGCTGCGCGACGGCGACAGCGCCGGTAAGGCGGCCGCCAAGGCTTGTGGTCATAAATCTGGGCGCAAATCTGCGCCATCGGCGGATGATTTACCAGAGGCGCCGATGGCGCCGGTTTGGATTATGCCGCAAGGGGCCTCTGATGCGAAACGCGCAAAAATGTGGCTCGATTTTCAAAACGATGTGAAAGTCTCGGATGTTCAACTGGCTGCGCGTGAGGGGTATGAAAGTGTGGAACATACCAAGCGCTATACAACGCTTGGTATGGCGACAGATCAGGGAAAAATAAGTAATATTAATGGCTTGGCTGTGTTAGCCGATGCATTGAACGTGGACATTCCGCAGGTTGGCACAACAACTTTTCGCCCACCCTATACACCGATTTCAATGGGCTCGATTGCCGGAGAGGCGCGCGGTGCGCTGTTTCAGCCGATCCGGAAAACCCCGATGCATGACTGGCACGACGCGCAGGGTGCCTATTGGGAACCGGTTGGCCAGTGGCGGCGGCCATATTGTTACCAGCAGGGGGGCGAAACGATTTCTCAGGCGGTGCATCGCGAGGTCACGAACACCCGCCAAGCCCTTGGGTTATTGGATGCGTCGACACTTGGTAAGATCATCGTGCGTGGGTCGGACGCTGGCCGGTTTCTGGACATGCTTTATACCAATATGATGAGCAATCTTGCGGTCGGGAAATGTCGCTATGGGCTGATGTGCGACGAAAATGGGTTTTTGATTGATGACGGCGTTGTGGCGCGGTTGGATGAGGATACATGGCTTTGCCACACCACCACCGGAGGTGCGGATCGTATCCATGGCTGGATGGAAGACTGGCTGCAATGCGAATGGTGGGACTGGCAGGTTTATACCGCCAATCTGACCGAGCAATTCGCGCAAATCGCGGTTGTCGGGCCAAACGCGCGCCGGGTTCTGGAACGCCTTGGGGGGATGGATGTCAGCGCTGAAGCCTTGCCGTTTATGGGGTGGGCCGACGGGCAGCTTGGCGGGTTTGAGGTGCGGGTGTTCCGCATCTCATTTTCGGGCGAGCTGTCTTTTGAAATCGCGGTTGCCGCAGGTCGGGGGCAAGCGCTTTGGGACGCGCTGATCGGGGCAGGGGCGGAATTTGGGGCGATGCCTTATGGCACCGAGGCCCTGCATATCATGCGCGCCGAAAAGGGTTTTGTCATGATCGGGGATGAAACCGATGGCACGGTCATCCCGCAGGATCTGGGGCTTAACTGGGCGATATCAAAGAAAAAGACCGATTATCTGGGGAAACGCGGGCAGGCGCGAACGCATATGACCGACCCGGAGCGCTGGAAACTGGTGGGGCTGGAAACGCTGGATGGATCGGTGCTGGCCGATGGGGCCTATGCGACGGGCGAGGGCGTAAATGCAAACGCTCAGCGAGTGACGATCGGGCGGGTGACGTCGACCTATTATTCGCCAACGCTGGAACGGGGAATTGCATTGGGGCTGGTGCAGCGCGGGCCGGACCGGCTGGGTGAAGTGATTGAATTTCCCGCGATTAATGGAGCGGTCGTTAAGACGCGCATCGTTGAACCGGTATTTTATGACAAAGCGGGGGAGCAGCAAAATGTCTGAACCGGTTAGT
>JAHRVD010000355.1 GCA_019090845.1 Marinosulfonomonas sp. | reverse complement strand
GGCGCCAAGGCGCGAGAACATGCCGCGATGCTGGGCCAGAAAATCGAAGCGATCAGAATTTGTGCGCTGGCGTAGTTCTTGGGCCAGTTGTTCGCGGATTGAAAGCATGCTCAGACGGACGTCTTCCAGTTCATTCTGCCAGTCGGTTTTCAGGGTCGGATCATTCAGGATCATTGTAACAAGCCGGGCGCCATGATCCGGCGGGAATGAGAAATTCTGCCGGTTCAGGTAAGCCAATGTGCCTTGCGTGACGGGCTGGGTGGCGCTGTTGGGTGATATGGCCATTAGCAGACCGGTTCGTTCGCGATAGATGCCAAAGTTTTTGGAACAGCTCGCGGCAATCAAAACCTCTGGAAAGCGCGACGCGATCAGCCGGGTTGCTGCCGCGTCTTGTTCCAGACCTTCACCAAAGCCCTGATAGGCAAGGTCGATCATCGGGATTGCGCCGGTTTTTTCCAGATTTTCGGCGATGTCTTTCCATTGGTCCAGCGTCGGGTTGGCGCCGGTCGGGTTATGACAACAGCCATGAAGCAGGATGATGTCGCCGGATTTTGCGCGACTTAAGTCTTCCAGCATTCCCGCAATATCAACACCACGCGTGGCTGCGTCAAAATACCGATACTGCGCCATTTTCATTCCCATATGGCGGATGATCGACGGGTGGTTTGGCCAAGTGGGGGACGACAGCCAGATCGTTGCATCGGGAGAGGCCATTTTGATCAGATCGACAGCCTGACGGATCGCGCCGGTGCCGCCGGGAGTTGCGGCAAAGGCAACGCGGGCGGTGTCCACAGCATCGCCAAGGATCATATCCCGCAAGGCGGTGCCATAAGCCGGATCACCGATCAGGCCCGTGTAGGCCTTGGTTGTTTCGGCTTCCCACAGTTGTTTTTCCGCCGTCTTGACGGCGCGCATCACCGGCGTTATGCCTTCGGCGTTTTTGTAGACGCCCACACCAAGATCGATCTTGTCCGTGCGCGGATCGTCGCGAAACACTTGCATCAGCGCAAGGATGGCATCAGCGGGCTGTGGTTTCAGATTGGGCAGCATATCAGGTGTCTCCGGTTGCTATCTGTGATTTGTCAAAGGCACCCCATTCCGACCACGAGCCATCGTAAAGCGAGTGGTCAGGGTGGCCGAGCCGTTCGAGTGCGAGGCTAAGCACGGCTGCTGTGACGCCCGAGCCGCAGGTGGTGATGACGGGTTTTTGCAGGTCCACACCGGCCGAGGCGAATACGGCGCGCATGGCATCGTTGGTTTTCATTGTGCAATTTGCGTTGAGCAGATCTTTGAAAAACAAACTGCGTGAACCGGGTATGTGCCCGGCTGTTAGCCCCTCGCGTGGTTCAGGTTCGTCGCCGCGAAATCGCGCTGGCGGGCGCGCGTCGACGATTTGCTGCGTGCCGTCATTAGAGGCGCGCGCAACCTGCGCCGCATCGCGCACCATATGGGGCTGAAGGTTTGCAATAAGGTGGCCGACGTTTGGTTTCAAATGCGTGGTCACGACCGGGCGGTCTTCGTCCAGCCATTTGGCAAGGCCACCATCCAGAACAGCAACGTTGGATTTTCCCATCAGTCGAAAAAGCCACCAGACACGGGCAGCAGAAAATATTCCTGCTCCGTCATAAATGACTATTTGATCGCGGTTCCCGATCCCCATCGCACGAATACGGCTAACGAATTTTTCAACCGGTGGGACCATGTGGGGCAGGGGCGAATCATGGTCAGCTATCTCGTCGATATCGAAAAACTGAGCGCCGGGAATATGCTGGTCAGAAAACTCCGCGCGGCCATCGCGGTCTATGTTGGGCAAATACCAGGACGCATCAAGAATATGTAAATGCGGCTCATCCAGCCGGCCGGCCAGCCAGTTACTTGATACAAGCGTTTCGGGATCGCTGTGCGGCATTTTCACCCCCGGAGACTACACCATTTGCGTAGCCGCCTTGGGAAAGAGTGGCAAGTGCCCGTCGGCAAATTTGGATGAGAACGCTTGCGCGAGCCGCCCAGGCCATTTTTGCAACAATACAGGAATTTGCGGTGAATTACCCGTTGTTGCGCAACAATCGCGCCTGCTGGCGTTGCCAGTCGCGTTTTTGCTCGGTTGCGCGTTTATCTTGGGTTTTCTTGCCCTTCGCGATGCCAATTTTCAGCTTGGCCATACCGCGATGGTTAAAATACAGGACCAGCGGAACCAGCGTCATGCCCTGACGGGATGATGCTTGCCACAGCTTGGACAGTTCCTTGGCAGAGACCAGCAATTTGCGCCGGCGCCGCTCTTCGTGACCCCATGTTTTGGCCGGATTGTAGGGCGCAATATAGCTGTTCACCAACCACAATTCACCATTCTCGACGGTCGCATAGCTTTCCGCGATATTGGATTGCCCGGTGCGCAGGGATTTAACCTCTGATCCCAACAGCTGAATGCCGCATTCGAGATCATCCTCGATCGCATAGTCGTACCGGGCCCGCCGGTTTTCGGCGATCACTTTGTAATTGGGGTCGGTGTTTTTGGCCATTAGGGTGTCACTGTCTTTACGTTCATTCGGTTGATTTCGTCGCTTGTTGGGGCTTCCCACAAATCTTCGATAAAGTCGAACATGGGTCTTGTGACGTCAAATTGATAGGTTTCAGCCTGCTCATCATTGCGTTTTTCCACCCGTTTCCAGCGTGTTTCAGGGTCCACGTCAATGAAGTGCAGTTCATATTCATAACCCTGCGCTTGGGCCCAATCGGCAAAGATTGCACGTTCCTGCGAATTGGTCAGTCCACAATCGAAAATGGTGGGCACGCCAATTTCAACCAAGCGTTCAGCGACCCGCCGCATTTGGCTGCAATTGCGCTGAACACGTTCATAAAACCAAGCAAACGACATTTCATCTGGCTGGTCGGCGTTGTGCAGTTGTTGCATCCACTCGTCGATCGAGAAACGCACACCGTCAACATCCTGTGCCAATCGTTCGGAATAGGTTGATTTGCCTGCCCCCGTACACCCGCAAACAAGGTAAATCTGTGCGCGAGGCTGTTCCATTCCCTAGTTAATAAGGCCTGCATGGACCATTGCCG
>JAHRVD010000354.1 GCA_019090845.1 Marinosulfonomonas sp. | reverse complement strand
TCGCCCGAGGGGGCTGTGGGCGATGTCGAAGATGTTCTGAGCCTGACAAATGACGCACCACTTGGACCTGTGCAGATGAACATCAATGCGGCTGGGGCTATCACCCAAGTTAGCGATGGCAACGCTCAGGTCACCAGAATGGCGCCCGTCATTTCGCCCGACAGTTCGATTGATGATGCGCGCAAGCTGCTTGAAAACAGCCACAAGCCTGTGCTTTTGGTCGGGCTTGAGGCACGTTACGCTGACGCCCCACAAGCGGCACTGCGCCTTGCCGAGGCGATGAACTGCCCGATCCTGTCAACATATAAAGGCAAAGGGGTCGTTCCTGACAGGCATGCGCGGATGGCAGGAATGTTCACCGGCGCTGTCAGCGAATTCAAAGCCATAGCAGACGCTGATCTGATCGTGACGTTTGGTGTCGACCCAGTCGAGTTTATCGCTAGCCCCTGGCATCACACAGCGCCAATTCTGGAAATCCGTGCGTGCGACACGCCCCATTTGCTGGTGGAACCAGCCACCCGGATCATTGGGCCGCTTACCGCCAGCGCAAATGCACTTTGCACCGGCAACACCCCGTCGGTTTGGACCCCCGAAATGATCGGTGCGCTCACAACCGACCTGCGCGAGCGCGTCGAGGTCAAGAGCAATGGCCATACCGCTCAATCAGTTGCAGAGGCCATCGTCGCAGCAGCGCCGGAACGTATCCGGGCAAGCGTCGATGCAGGCGCGCATATGGTGTCGGCGATGTCGGTGCTAGAGGCCGACCATCCCTTTGGCGTACTTAAATCCAACGGCTTGTCGACCATGGGGTATGCCCTGCCCGCTGCGATTGCGTCATCCCTGAATGATCCGGACATCCCTGCGGTCGCGGTCACTGGCGATGGTGGCTTGCTGATGTGTTTGGCCGAACTGTCGACCGCCAAAGAACACAACTGCAACGTGGTGACTGTGGTGCTGAATGACTCGGCGCTTTCACTGATTGATATTAAGCAGCAATGGCAAAACCTCGATACCGCCGGTGTTCGTTTTCCAGATACTGATTTCACTGCTGTGGCCAAAGGCATGGGCGTTGCAGCATGGCGCGTGGGTCCGTCTGATGATCTTCTTGGCGCGATGAAAGAAGCATTTGCCCATGACGGCCCGGCGCTTGTCGATGTTACGACTGACGCGAGCGTTTATAATGCACAGGTTGCCGCCCTGCGCGGATAGCGTGACCTATCTGGCGCCACCAACCAGCTTGATCGCTCGCAGCACCGCGCCCGGATCGGCGGTATTTTGGCCGGCTATGTCAAAAGCCGCACCGTGGCCCACGCTGGAAAACAGTGCGCCGCCGCCAATGGACACCGCCGCCACTTCGCGACCACCGAGCAATTTTACGGGGATATGCCCCTGATCGTGATACATCGCAACAAAGGCGTCAAAACCTTCGCGCACCAACATTGTATCGGCCCCCTCTGGCCCGACAACATCCAGTCCGCGCTTTAGCAAGTTTTCCACAGCAGGCATAACGACCAGACGGTCTTCTTCGCCAAACAGCCCGTTTTCGCTGGCGTGTGGATTAATACCAAACAGGCCGATGCGGGGCTTTTCGATCCCGAGTTCGCGCAGCCCTTTTTCAGCCGTTACAACGGCACGTTCGATTAACTCGGGCGTCAGCCGTTTTAGCGCGGTATTGATCCCTTCGTGCAGGGTGACATGAACGATCCGCAAGCCGCCGCCAACCAGCATCAGGAAAATGCTGTCAGGGCCGGTTCCCAGCAATTCCGACAACAGGTTCGGATAGCCAGAGAACACCCGCCCCGAAGCATTGACGGCTGTTTCTGAATGCGGACAACCGACGATCCCGCGCCCGGTGCCGTCCTTCATCAGCGCAATGGCTGTTTCAACATAATTTACCGTCGCCTGCCCCGCCGGCGCGCAGACCGTGCCCGGCACATATGCGTTACGAGGGAAGAAATCGACAGGATACAGATCAACGCTTTTGTCGGAAGTTCCCCATTTTTGCGGGTTGGTTTGCAGGCTAAACCCAGCTTGCTTAGCCAACGGCTCGACGATGTAGCGCTCGCCAATCACCAGCGGGCGAAATTCGGGGTCGGCGCACAGCGCGATGGCCGCCTTGAGCGCAATTTCAGGGCCAACGCCGTTAGGATCACCGATCGTTAGCAGAACAGGGGGCCGTCGAACATCGCTCACAAAGGGAACCCAAGTAACGTATCAATCTGGTTGCTGTCCAACACCACGATGCGGGTCACAATTTTGGCGTCGTCACCATTGACGCGGTAACGGTCAACATAACGCCCGGTGACAAACAGATCGGTCGGCCCTTCGCGCGTGATCCGTGCCACCATGAACGATGTCTCAGACTCTAACTCATCACCCTCAACCGAGGTGATGAACGGCTGACCCAGAATATGACGATACGAATGGCGCTCATATACATTCGCCTCAAGCAGGGACAGGATGCGGTCGCGCAGCATGGCTTTGCTGTCCATCCACATCAGGCCCGCTTCCATGTTGCGGGCATAATTATCCGCCGAGATGATCTTGTAAAAACAATCGTCGGTAAAAAAGTCCGGCCATTCGTGGCAGTCGCCATCATCAATCGTGTGAACATAGCGCCCCTGAACCATGGCGATCAGCGATGTCAGGTCTCTTATTTGGGCAAGGTTACTCATAGGCCTGTTTTCGCTCTGTATTCGGTCCAGAATCCACGAATGCTTGCTTCGGTGATCCGGTCGTCGCTTGTTTCAATTCCATATCCGCCCATTGCAAGGATCGCGCTGTCGTCGGGCGATCCCACTGTGCCACGGCGAACAAACCCGCCGATACAGCCGTCTTCCATTGATACATAACCACCCGGCCCAATCAAATTTGATTGCTTCAGCCGGATTTTGCGCTGTTTTGGTGTGTCTTCTTCAAACCCAATATAGGTCCATTTCAGGTGCATGCTGTCGGGACCTTTGGGCAGGATTGTTCGTACCGCAATGGAATTCTGTATCTGTTGCAAAACGAAGTTGGGAAAGACCGAAAGGATTTGCAACGTCGTGTCGTCACCGAACTCTTTGAAATTTTCAAGTAGCGACATATCCGACAGGCTCAGGTCCGAATCTGATCGAATTTTTTGGTCTTTATAGGTGTCTTTGCCCTGCTCGGCGGCCGCGTCGACGCTTGAATGGCTAACGTGATGCCCGCCATTTTTGCTGACGATAATTCCACCCTTTTGGGACAGTTTATTCAGTTCAAACGTCGTGAAAAAGGTGTGCAGAATTGAGGCGTGATAGCTGTCTTTCGTGTTCTCGACATAAAGCTTCCAGTTGTTGGGCAGCACCTGAATGTAGTTGCC
>JAHRVD010000353.1 GCA_019090845.1 Marinosulfonomonas sp. | reverse complement strand
GCGTCCTGCATTTTGACGCCAAGCGAGGCGACAACCATATGCGTCACCGCATCCTGTACCGCAAAAATATCTTCCATTTCGCGGTCGTACCGATCCGCCCATATGGACACGCCCGTAGTCGCATCAACAAGCTGTACAGCAATTCGCAGCCGCGTCTTGTCACACCGAACACTGCCATCGACAATATAGTCAGCGTTCAGCTTGCCTGCGATATCTGCCAGACTAAGCGCGCGTTCCTTGAACTGAAATGACGACCCACTGGCAATAACGCGGATTTCGCTGAAATGCGTCAGATTTGAAATGATGTCCTCTGTCAGACCGTCGCAAAAGTATTCGTCAAGATCGGCGCTGGCATTTTTGAACGGAAGAACCGCCAATGTCGGCAATACAGTCGCTGAATTTCTGATTGGGCCCGCAGGTATCGCAGGTATAGCCGCATCTGCCGATGCTTCCCCGCTGGACAATATTTCCGCATTCGGCGGTGCCGGTTCATTGGCAGTCGGCGGTTTTTTTTCTTCCAACACAACCTTGCCAATAAACCGCAAGCCACGTCGCGGCACTGTTCGGATCAGGGCCTGCGTTTGTCCGGTGTCACCAATTGCCCGCCGCATGGCAAATATCCGGCTGCTCAAAGTCGATTCTGAAATGGCGCGACCACCCCATACAGCGCCAATCATGTCGTCCTTGGAAACGACCCGATCCCGGTTTTCAATTAGATATTGAAGCAGGCTGAATACTTGCGGCTCTATGGCCACGCGATTGCCACCGGCACGCAATTCATAAAGCGCCGCATCAAGACAATATTCGCCAAATCGGTAGATCATCCAAGGCGGCCCGCTCGTGATAAAAAACCAGTGATATCTCAATGTAATCTCAATCACATCTTCAAGCAACGTCGCTGCCGTTTCCCTAAAGCTTGGGTGCAACAGTCATTCAACGAAAGGATACCAATCATGACCTGGTCATTAACAGGCACTTACTTCGAAAGCTGCAATTGCGAGGCTGTATGCCCGTGTATTTTCCTAAGCCCCCCTACCGGGGAAGACTGCACGGTATTAATCGGTTGGCACATCAACGAGGGCGACGATGAAGGCGTGTCGCTATCGGGGCTCAACATTGCGCTTGCCGTGCATTCCCCAGGCCACATGGCCACCAACCAATGGCGGGCGGCCGTTTATATGGATGCGAGTGCCAGCGAAGCACAGAACGCAAGCCTGATGAAAATTTTTGGCGGTCAGGCCGGCGGGCATCCCGCGCGTTTGGCATCCCATATTGGCGAGATCGTGGGCGCAAGTTCAGTGCCAATTGAGTTCTCGGTAAATGGCGGAAAACACTCGCTTAAAATCCCGGAAATTCTGGACGTCGAAATCGAACAGATAAAAGGTCAGGGCGACGGACCAATCACGGTTGCCGGGCATCCATTGTGCATCGCACCGGGGTTCACGTCCACCTTGGCCAGATCCACCAAGCTCTCATACTCTGATCATGGGATGTCTTGGGATCTAACCGAGAAAAGCGGCCAGTTCTCGCCCTTTGCTTACCAAAGCGAACAGTGATGCCCGGTCCGGCATTACACGGCTCCGGCGCAGTATCGCGGGTTTCGCCCGCACGGCTTGCTGTTTTGCTGGGCGGTCCGGTTGCCATTGCTCTGGCAGCCTGGATTTATCTGGCCGTGATGATCGGCGACATGTCCACTATCCCGGGCATGTCGTCGATGATGATGAACCCGCAAATGTCCGATCCGCTCCAGTTATTCGGGTTGTTCCTGATGTGGGCGGTGATGATGGCTGCAATGATGTTGCCGACGGCTGCCCCGATGATTTTCAGCTATGCGCGCATGCAGGCCCGCGACCGCGCTCAGGGCAAAGGCTGGCTGCCGGTCATCATGTTTTCAGGCGGGTATGTCGTGGCCTGGGCAGGTTTCAGTCTTGTGGCTGCTCTGCTGCAGGGTGGGCTGACCAACCTTGCGTTGCTATCTCCGATGATGATGAAAGTTGTTCCTGGCCCGCTTGCTGGCAGCGTTCTGATCGTTGCCGGGATTTATCAGTTCACGCCGCTAAAACAGGCCTGCCTTGGTAAATGCCGCTCGCCACTCAATTTTCTGCTGACGCAATGGCGAGAGGGGAAATGGGGAGCCCTGACGATGGGCTGGCGACACGGATTGTTCTGCGTCGGCTGTTGCTGGGCGCTGATGGGGCTGCTTTTCGTCGCCGGTGTCATGAACACCGTCTGGATCGTCGCCATCACGCTTTACGTCCTGATCGAGAAAATCGTTCCAAACGCCCAAGTGCTGTCCAAGCTGGCTGGTGCAGGCCTGGTTGGCCTGGGACTTTGGTTGATCATCTGAAAAAGAAAGTTGAAATGGCCGCGTTACAAGGGGCACCGTGAAGCGCGGCCATTTCGTAAGCCCCGGATTTATCGTGCTAGAGCCCCAGATCCTTGGCGATTGAATTGCGCATTACTTCGCTGGCCCCGCCGCCAATACGCATCAGGCGGGCATCGCGATAGTGTCGCTCCATCGGGAAATCCGGCGTCATCGAGTATCCGCCAAGTATCTGCATCCCTTCATCGGCAACCCGGAAATATGCCTCGGATGTGAACACCTTGGCAACCGACGCCTCTTTGCGGCAAGTGACACCAGCATCAAGCCGGCGGGCCAGATCATAGGTCAGCATACGCGAGGTATGTACGGCGATCTGCATGTCTGCCAGCTTATGCTGGATCACCTGAAAATTAGCGATCGGCTTGCCAAACTGCACACGATCCTTGGCATATTGCAGCGCACAATCCATCGCTGCCTGCGCCGCCCCGGTGACCTGTGCACATAGGGAAAACCGTTCTTTGTTAAGGTTGGTCATCAGGTTTTTCCAACCGCCGTTCAACTCGCCCAGCAGGTCATCCTTGTGCACCCGAACGTTTTCGTAAGTGACGCGATTGGTGCCCACGGAACGAAAACACAGCGTATCAATCCGCTCAATCGTAACGCCGGGGCTTTTGGGATCCACGAAGAACAGGCTGATGCCTTTGTGCTGCGCTACATCCGGGTCTGTGCGCGTCACCAACACGGTTCTGTCGGCAATGTCGATTTGCGAATTAAAGACCTTGGCACCGTTGATGATATAGTGGTCGCCGTCACGCACGGCCCGCGTCTGAACCCCGGCTGCATCTGATCCGGCATTTGGTTCGGTCAGGCTCATGGATGATTTGAATTTTCCGGCCGCGATAAGCGGAAGGTATTTTTGGCGTTGTTCCTCGGTGCCATAGGTCAGCAAGGAATGCGCGCCGTGAACCGTGGCGCGGTAGAACAATACCGCAAGCTCTAGCAGGCCGTAGGAAAGCTCTTCCTGGATGATGCCGAGCTCGACGAAGCCCAGACCAGAGCCGCCGTATTCCTCGGGAATCGCGACGCCCATCCAGCCCAATTCCGCCATATTGTCAAAGACATCAAGGGGCGCAATTTTTTCCCGGTCGCAACGTCTGGCGTATTCGTCAGGCATTTCCTTTCGCACGAAATCTCTGACGGAATCCCGCAGCAATAGTTGCTCTTCAGTAAATCCAAAATCCCGATCTGTGCGCATTTCCAATCCTCCTGTGGACGTCATTATTTTGTAGATATAGTGTTCGGTACCTGCCGGAATTATCCGCGCTAGTAGGACTTCGGCATGCCGAGTTTTTGCGCAATAAATGCAAGGATCAGGTTGGTTGAAATCGGTGCTGTCCGCAAATGACGTATCTCGCGCCAGACCCTTTCGACATCATACTCGCGCGCGACGCCAAATCCGCCAAATGTCTGCATACAGGTATCGGCGGCGCTCCATGCTGCGTCGGCGGCCATGTGCTTGGCGGCATTTGCCTCGTATCCGCAGGCCTGCCCCGCATCCAGCAGGGCGGCGGCGCGGCGTGCCATCAGGTCTGCTGCGTCAACTTCGGCGTAAGCCTGAGCAATTGGGAACTGGATACCTTGATTTTTTGCAATCGGATTGCCGAACACGATGCGCTCATTGGCATAGTCGACGGCCTTTTTGGTTAACCAGTTGCCCGTGCCGATCGCGATACCACAGGCAAGGGTGCGCTCTGCGTTCATGCTGGACAGGATGTAGGAAAAACCTTCACCCTCTTCACCGATCAGATCGGCGGCAGGTACAACGGCATCGTTGAAAAATACTTCATAGGTCAGATGGTTGGTCATAATGTCGATTGGCTTAATCTCGACGGTGCCATCTTTTAGCGCCTGTTTGATGTCGAGCAGAAACACCGACAAGCCATGCTTTCGGTGCTTCACTTCGTCAAGCGGTGTGGTGCGCGCCAGCAGCAGCATCAGATCCGAATGGGCAACGCGTGACGTCCAGATTTTCTGACCGTTGATCAGATATTTATCACCGTGTCGCACTGCCCGTGTCTTGAGCTTTAGCGTTTCCGAACCAGCCCCTGGCTCGGTGACACCAAAGGCCTGCAAGCGCAGTTCGCCTGTGGCAATTTTGGGCAGATAGCGCTGTTTCTGGTCTGCATTGCCGTGCTTAAGAACCGTCCCCATTGTATACATCTGGGCAAAACAGGCGCCCGCATTGCACCCTTCTTCGTGAACTGTCTGAAGGATAAGTTGAGCGGCGCGAAACGGAAGCCCCAGCCCGCCGTATTCCTCTGGTATCAGCGAAGACAAATAACCCCCGTCGCTCATCGCCTTAACGAATGCGTCCGGATAGCCTTCTTCCTTATCCAGCGCGCGCCAATATTCGGGTGGATAATCGGCGCATAGCTTTCGCAGGGCATCGCGCAATTCTGGGTAATCAGTCCCGATGCTCATGGTGTAGTCTTCGGAATAGGTTGCTATCATTGATCTGCTTTCATTGTCGGGCGAAGGTCTTTGCCACGTTACCTTCACTAATTGCAGTAGAATAGATCGTTTGGATGAATAACAGGGATGTGTCTGGCTGTTTGTCCCATGTGAAGTATCCGAAATTCTGGCGTGGCTTTATTATCTGTCCGTCGTCAGAGGTATTGGATTATGCCCTGCGCTGGATCAGGTGGCTGCAGAAGTGTCATGATTTCCGAACAGTTGTCCAAGCGGGCATCGCAACAATCCGCCAATAAGAATCCAATAAAGTTGTTCACCTCGCCAAGATTGGCGGCGTAGTAGATTTCCCTTTGATGCCTCGTTGCTTTCAGAAAGCCGGAACACCTGAGCACAGAAGGGTAGCCAGACAAAGTCGAGGGCAGAACCTTCAATCGAATTGATATTTTACCAACCTGCACACCTCCGCATCGGGGCCGGCCATGCGTTTTGCATTTCAACAATTCAAATTCGTGATTGAACCCGTTGCTGCGGTGGGTATTGCTGCCATTCTCAATGGCCGGATTGGTGTGAGAGGTAATACTATTGTTACCTTTGTAACGGGCAGGAATGTCGATACAGGCCGCTTTTGTGCCCTTGTTAACGATAAATAACGCATAGGAAACTCAATGGAACGCAAATTGATGGTTGAGTGGTTGGGCACCTTTTCCCTTCTGGCGACGGTTGGCGGGTCGGGGCAATACCGGACACGTTCTTTTTTGGCTGGTTCCTGGCAGAGGGGAAAAAGGAGGAAACTTGATATCGGGAACGGGTGGCTAAAATGGCGAGCGTATTCTTCATCCACAATCGGGAATGAGTGTGCCGACAGACACTTTGATGTCCGATACTTTTGCATTTGGATGAAGATGCCTTGGGATGGGCCCGCGAAAGTACTAACTGCCGTGTCTGGATAGGCTCAGATATTGGGATTTTGAACGTAAAAAGTCTTACTCGGTTGTCGCGATGGGCGCAAACAACCACTAAGGTATTGATTTAATGAATTTTGGTGGAGCCAAGGGGAATCGAACCCCTGACCTCTTGCATGCCATGCAAGCGCTCTCCCATCTGAGCTATGGCCCCATCTTGCGAAGGGGTTGCCCCTTCGCTTGGTGTGTCTATGAAATGGCGAAAATCAAATCAAGGGAATAATTCCCGCCAATTCAATCAGGTTTCGTCGGTATCCGCCGGAACATCGGCAATCTCGTCAAGAGACACCGTGTCATCGTCGTCGTCATCTTCAAGAAGTTCATCACTGACATCAGAATCCGTAGCGTCATCATCGTCGTTGTCATCAAGAAGGTCGACGTTTTCTGTCAGATCTTCTGCTTCTTCTTTTTGCTCTGGCTTTTCGACTGCTGCAACTCGGGTGCGCGTATTGGCGTCCAAAACTACACGCTCGCCAGTATAAGGGCTGACAATCGGGGTCTTTTTCAGATCGTAAAAGCGCTGACCCGTGGTTGGGCAAATCCGCTTTACGCCCCATTCTTCTTTGGGCATGTGAAATACCTTTCTACGGGCTACAAATTCAAGGATTGCTGCGCTGTGCCACAATGGTGGCGGGGTGTCAAAGGCTTTCGCTTTGAAATTAGCGTATGTGGGTAGTGCAACGTATAACGCGCTGGGTTAAGTTTGGACCCAAATGCAGTTTCGGCGGAAATTATGGACAAAGTGATACTGGAGGGTAGCCCGGATATTGTCGTTTCAATGCGCCGTAATTCGCGCGCCAAACGGATCTCGCTGCGTGTTTCCCAACTTGATGGCCGGGTGACGACAACTGCGCCTGGGTGGACGCCGCTGCGCGAAGTCGAGCAGTTTGTCAGGGCAAAAGAAGACTGGATACGACTAAACCTTTCGGACCGGGCAGCTGCCGTTACCCCGTGCATTGGTGGCATGATCCTGTTTGAAGGGGCGCAAACACCGATCCTGTCCGCGCGTGCCCGGTCTGTTAGATTTGATGGCCGGTGTTTGCTGGTGCCCGGCGATCCAGATCGCGCACCTGCGCGGTTGGCCGGGTTTTTGAAAACCCTTGCACGGCAACGACTGGCAGATGCCTGCGATACCTTTTCTGCGCGCACAGGGCAGGCCTATGCCCGCATCACGCTGCGCGATACGCGGTCCAGATGGGGGTCGTGCACCAGTAATGGAAACCTGATGTTTTCATGGCGGCTGGTGTTGGCGCCAAGACCGGTGCTGGATTATGTCGCCGCCCATGAGGTCGCGCACCTGAGCGAAATGAACCATTCGCCAGCCTACTGGAAAATCGTCGATACGATTTGTCCGAATTATGCCAGTCCGCGCGGGTGGTTGCGCACGAATGGCAAACAGTTGCATGGGTATCGTTTCGACAATTGACGCTGACGAACATTTGTGATCACAATGCTGCATGCCCAATCAAGCTCGAAATTTAGATGCGGTTATGTTGGCCCACGACCGGGTCTATCGCACCCTGCGCGTGCAGATAATGCACGGCGAACTGGAACCCGGGATATCGCTGACGCTGCGCGGTATTGGCAAACAATTTGGCGTCTCGATGACGCCCGCGCGTGAAGCTGTGCGCCGTCTTGTGGCCGAAGGTGCATTAAGCCTGTCTGCTTCGGGCCGGGTCAGTACGCCGGACCTGAGCAACGAACGGATTGAAGAGCTGGCCTCGGTGCGGGCATTGCTTGAGCCAGAGCTGGCAAGCCGTGCATTGCCACGCGCGCATATTGCGCTAATCGAACGACTTTCGGCAATCAACTCGACCGTATCAGAGGTCGTCGCCAAGGGGGACGCGGTTGGCTATATCCGCACGAACTTAGAATTCCACCGGACGATCTATTTGCGCGCGCAAGCCCCCGCGATGCTTGCAATGGCCGAAACCGTCTGGTTGCAGTTGGGGCCGACGATGCGCAAGCTATACGGCCGGATGCAGCGAACCGAGGCGCCTTTCCAACATCGTGCAATCCTGACGGCCCTAAGGGCAGGGGATGAGCAGGGTTTAAAGGCGGCGATACGCAACGATGTCGCCGGGGGGTTACGGATGTTGGTTGGCTGATGCCATGCGTGGCGATCCGGCCTGCGAAATTTTCAGCCGGATCGAATACTGTTCCTAGGCGTGAATTGCACCATCGCCGCAAGCAAGCGCTGCTTCGCGAACCGCTTCTGAATAGGTCGGATGGGCATGGCAGGTAAGTGCCAGATCCTGTGCCGAGGCACCAAATTCCATCGCGACGCAAATCTCATGGATCAGGTCACCTGCTGCAGGGCCAATGATATGCGCGCCAAGGATACGGTCCGATGATTTGTCGGCCAGAATTTTTACAAAACCCTCGCCCTGAAAAACGGCCTTTGCGCGCCCGTTGCCCATAAAGGGGAACTTTCCAACCTTATACTCACGGCCCTCGTTCTTCAGGTCCTGTTCAGTTTTACCGACACTGGAAACCTCGGGGGACGTATAGATCACGCCGGGGATCACGCCATAGTTCACGTGTCCATGTTTGCCTGCCAGAACTTCGGCGGTGGCCATGCCTTCGTCTTCGGCCTTATGGGCAAGCATCGGCCCCTCGATCGCGTCGCCAATGGCATAGATGCCCGCAACACTGGTTTTCCATTGTGTATCGGTTTCAATTTGCCCGCGCTCTGTCAGCTTGACGCCAAGCTGCTCTAGACCAAGGCCGTCGGTGAAAGGTATGCGCCCGGTGGCCAATAGAACTGTGTCAGAGTCCAGCACGTGCTCGCTGTCGTCTTTGCGCAGCTTATAGGTTGTTTTGGCTTTCGTTTTGGTGGCATCCACGCCCTGAACGGCGGCCCCCATGATGAACTTAAGCCCCTGTTTCTTAAGAATTCTTTGGAAGGTTTTTTGAACCTCCGCATCCATCCCGGGGGTGATGGCGTCAAGATATTCCACAACCGTAACTTCGGCGCCAAGCCGGGCATAGACAGACCCCATTTCAAGGCCGATCACACCTGCACCGATCACCACCAGTTTCTTTGGGATTTTGCCCAGTTCCAATGCGCCGGTTGACGTGACAACGACCTTTTCATCGACAGTCACGCCGGAAAGAGACGCGCTTTCGGACCCGGTAGCGATTACGATATTTCGGGTGTTATGAACCTCTTGCCCAACTTTGACTTGGCCGGGGGCAGGGATGCTGCCCCATCCTTTCAGCCAATCTATCTTGTTCTTTTTGAACAGAAATTCGATGCCCTTCGTGTTCTGGCTAATGACGTCATCCTTGTAAGAAAGCATCGTCTTCCAATCGACAGAGGGGGATTTTCCTTTTAGTCCCATTACCGGGAAATTGTGCTGGGCTTCATGCAACATGTGGGTTGCGTGCAACAGCGCCTTGGAGGGAATGCAGCCAACGTTCAGGCAGGTTCCGCCAAGGGTTTCGCGCCCCTCAACGACGGCCGTTTTCAGGCCCAGCTGAGCACAGTGGATGGCGCAGACATAGCCGCCGGGGCCAGCGCCGATGATGATTACGTCATAAGATGCCATTT
>JAHRVD010000352.1 GCA_019090845.1 Marinosulfonomonas sp. | reverse complement strand
TTATGAATTTAAACGCAGCACCGCCGCGCTCGACAAAGCGCCGCTGGATTTTGTCCGCGACGATGACGCACCGGTTGCTTTGCTAAACTGACAGTCGCCCCGGCACGCCTATTAATCTATTGCAGATCGGCGAATGCGGCCTGAAGCCTTTTCACCGCTTCAATGATTTGCGAACGCGGCATTCCGATATTGAAACGCATAAAATCGTCGCCACCTTGTCCAAAGGATTTGCCCTGATTAACGGCGATCTTTGCAGAATTCTTTAGCCGATCGTTCACTTCTTCGCCGCTCATTCCGGTGCCGGAAAAATCTACCCATGACAAATAAGTGGATTCCAAATGCATCGACCTGACACCCGGTATTGCGTTCACTCCGTCGTCGAAAATTTTCGAGTTTTCGGCAAGGTATGCATTCAGATCGTCCACCCACGCCGCGCCTTCGGGTGAATAGGCTGCGGTCGCCAGATGCAAACCAAAAGCGTTCGGGGAATTCCCAAGGGCTGCCATTCTGGCACCAAATCGGGCGCGCAGGTTTTCGTCCTGAATGATGACATTGCCCACATGCCCACCAGCAAGGTTGAAGGTCTTGGAAACGGCCGTCATCATGATCAGCCGATCGCTGATGTCGGGGGCTGCAACAGCCATTGGAATATGTTTGTGGCCGGGGCGCACAAGGTCGTGGTGAATCTCGTCAGATACAAGGATCAGGTCATGACGTTTGACAAAATCGGCTAGTCCGGTCAATTCGGCCTGTGTCCAAACGCGTCCGCCGGGGTTCAGAGGCGAACAGAAAATAAACATTTTTTCGTTGCCGGTCATCTGTGCGTCCCAGGCGTCAAAATCAAATTCGTAATGCCCGTTGTTGTTGACCATCTCGCATTCCACAACCTCGCGTCCGGCGGATTTGATAACGCGCGCGAAGGCGTGGTAAACCGGCGTGTGCAGAACGATACCGTCGCCGGGCTTTGTGAACGTGTCCAGGCACATAGCTGTTCCGTTCACCAGACCGTGGGTAGAAAATATCCAGTCGGTTTCCAGATCCCAGCCGTGACGGGTTTTCATCCACCATTGAATGGATGCCCGATAGGCGCGGTCATCCCCAAAATAGCCGTAGACACCCAGATCAAGCATTTTTCGCAGCGCGTCCTGCACGCAGGGCGGCGAGCGGAAATCCATGTCGGCCACGAACATTGCCAGTCCGTCATCCGGCGAAACGCCATATCTGGCCTCCATCATGTCCCATTTTGAACAATGGCTGCCACGACGGTCGATGATTTCGTCAAAACTCATTAGAGAATCCCTATTTTCCTGCCCGGCGCAGGCTAAACGGGATATCAGCAGGTGCAAGAGGCAAGGGGCGTTGCAACGACGCCGGGCATCGCATAAATGCGAGGGCATGAGCTTACGATCTATATTGATACACCCCGACCCGCGCCTGAAAACGGTTGCTGACCCCGTTGGCGAGTTCTCGGCCGATTTAAGACGGCTGGCCGATGATATGCTTGAAACGATGTATAACGCGCCCGGAATTGGGCTGGCCGCACCGCAGATTGGTGTGCTCAAACGGCTGTTCGTTATGGATTGCGTCAAAGAAGAAGGCGCCACACCGCAACCGATGATCCTGATTAACCCGGAAGTAAGCTGGTTGTCAGATGAAATGAACACCTACGAAGAGGGCTGCCTGTCTATCCCAGAACAATTCGCAGATGTGGAACGCCCTGCAGAGGCGCGGATCAGTTGGCAGGATGTTGACGGCAAACAGCACGAAGAACAGTTTGACGGGCTTTGGGCGACCTGCGTTCAGCATGAGATTGACCATTTGGATGGCAAGTTGTTCATCGACTACCTAAAACCGCTGAAGCGTCAGATGATCACCCGCAAGATGCAAAAACTAAAGCGGGAAAAGGCACGCGCGTGACGCGCCAGATTATCCCATGGCCCGACCAGCGGTTGCGAACGGCGGCCGATGTTGTTGACGCGATCACGGATGATATCCGCGAAATCTGGGACAGTATGGTCGAAGTAATGGAGGCAATGCCCGGCGTCGGGCTGGCCGCGCCGCAAATCGGGTGCATGTTGCGTTTGGCGGTGGTGGATGCCTCGCAGGATCGCGGGCAGGTGGTGCGCATGGCGAACCCTGTCGTGCTGCACGCCTCGGCCAAGATGCGAAGCCACCAAGAGGCAAGTCCAAATCTGCCCGGCGTTTCGGCCCTGATCGAGCGCCCCCGCGCGGTGACAGTTCAGTTTTTGAACGCCGACGGGCAGCTGGAACAACGCGATTTTGTGGGCCTGTGGGCCACATCGGCCCAGCACCAGATAGATCATGTAAATGGCCGGATGTATTTTGAACGTCTTTCAAAAGTGAAACGCCAGATGTTGTTAAAGAAGGCACAAAAAACGGGGCGGTCGCGATGAAACTGGTGTTCATGGGAACCCCGGATTTCTCGGTATCGGCGCTGGATGCATTGGTTCAGGCTGGCCATGAGATTTTGGCTGTTTACTGCCAGCCCCCCCGGCCCGCCGGTCGCGGCAAAAAAGATCGCCCCAGCCCGGTGCAACTGCGCGCCGAAAGTCTGGGACTGCCGGTTCGCTACCCCAAAAGCCTGCGCGACCCGACTACGCAGGCAGAGTTTCGCGACCTTAAGGCCGATCTTGCGGTTGTTGTTGCCTATGGTTTGATCCTGCCGCGCGAAATTCTGGATGCTCCAAGCCGCGGGTGCCTGAATATTCATGCGTCCCTTTTGCCACGCTGGCGTGGGGCCGCGCCGATCCATCGCGCGATCATGGCGGGCGACGCCAACACCGGTGTTTGCATTATGCAGATGGATGCCGGGCTGGACACCGGGCCTGTTTTGTTGCGGCAAGTGAGCAAAATCGGCGATGCGGATACCACTGCCGACTTGCACGACCGTCTGTCACAAATCGGAGCGGATTTGATCGTCGATTGTATCGCGCGTCTGGATGGCCTGACACCCGAGGCACAACCAGAAACCGGCGTGACCTATGCCAATAAAATCGACAAGGACGAGGCGCGAATAAACTGGGCTGCACCGGCGCAGGACGTCGACCGTCAGATACGTGGTCTGTCGCCGTTTCCGGGCGCATGGTGTAAGATCAATGGTGAACGGGTGATATTGCTGCGTTCAAAATTGGCCGATGGCTCGGGTGAGCCGGGGCAGGTGTTGGGCGGCTTTCGGGTGGCTTGCAAGGTTGGTGCGGTTGAAATCACTCAGGCGCAGCGTTCAGGCAAACGCCCAATGAATGCGGACGAATTTTTGAATGGTGTTACCCTGCCAAAGACACTGAACTGAAGCTCAGGGGTTAATTTTCGGCCAGCTCGCCCCATATGAGGCAGCAATACAAAGGAGATTCTGTGCCACTTCTTACCCTCATAATCATCGGAGCCGCCGCCGGTTTTTTGGCCACAAGGCTGATGAAACTGGAAACAAATGTCATAACCACAATCGCTATTGGCGTGTTTGGCGCGTTGATCGGTGGGCTGGTGTTGCGCATCTTGTTGACCATCACCGGCTGGGCCGCCGGGTTTGTCGGGGCTGTGCTTGGGGCGATGGCGCTAATCTGGTTGTGGCGCCAATATGGCCCAAAATCCTAGCATGCATTCTATCGGCCGGGTTTAAATGGCTCCATCCCGGCGCGGGCCAGTTCATCGGCGCGTTCGTTTTCGGGGTGTCCCGCGTGGCCTTTGACCCATTTCCAGTTCACATCGTGGTGCGCAGCGGCTGCATCCAGACGCTGCCAAAGCTCGACGTTTTTGACCGGCTTCTTTGCTGCCGTCCGCCATCCATTGCGCTTCCAGCCATGAATCCATTCGGTCAGGCCATTTTTGACGTAGATGCTGTCGGTGACGATGGTGATCGGCGTTGCCCGGTCCAATGTTTCAAGTGCCGCGATCGCCGCCATCAATTCCATACGGTTGTTGGTGGTGTCGGGCGCACCGCCGCTTAGTTCGCGGCGCTTAACCTCGGTGTCGCCGTTTTGGGCGATCAACAAAACACCCCAGCCGCCGGGGCCGGGATTGCCCGAGCAGGCGCCGTCGGTGTAAGCAAACAGGCTTGGCTTGGTCTTCAAACGGATTCTCGCAAAATTCGGGGCACTTTGAATTCTACATTTTCCTTCGCCGTTTCGATATTTTTTACTGTCAGGTCGAACCGTTCGGCAAAAGCGTTTAGGACCTCGTCGATCAACATTTCAGGGGCCGAAGCACCGGCGGTGATTCCAACAGCGCCAATTCCGTGCAACGCGCGCCAGTCGATATCCGTGGCGCGCTGGACCAGCTGGGCGTATTTACACCCGGCAGCTTTGCCGACCTCGACCAATCGTTTGGAATTTGATGAATTTGGTGCACCGATCACCAGAAGCGCATCGATATTTTTGGCAATGACCTTGACCGCTGACTGTCGGTTCGTTGTCGCGTAGCAGATATCTTCTTTGTGCGGGCCGACGATTTGGGGAAAACGAGCCTGAAGCGCAGATACGATGTCTGCGGTATCATCAACTGATAAAGTCGTCTGGGTAATAAACGCCAGTTTTTTCGGATCGCGCACTTTTAGGCTGGCCACATCGGCGGCAGTTTCTACCAAAAGAACTTCTTCAGGGGGCAATTGCCCCATCGTTCCAACCGTTTCAGGGTGCCCCGCGTGACCAATCATAATCATCTGAAGCCCGTTGGCAGAGTGGCGCTCGGCCTCGATATGAACTTTGGATACCAAAGGGCATGTTGCGTCCACATAAACCATTTCGCGCCGGGCCGCCTCGGTCGGGACTGATTTGGGCACGCCATGTGCGGAAAACACAACCGGCCTGTCAGTTGGGCAATCGTCAAGGCTTTCCACGAAAATCGCGCCCAGATCGCGCAAGCCATCGACCACGAATTTATTGTGCACAATCTCGTGGCGCACATAGACCGGCGCGCCCCATTTCTGCAGCGCCAATTCAACGATTTTGACGGCACGATCCACGCCTGCACAAAATCCGCGCGGCGCAGCCAGATAAAGGTTTAATGTGTCCTTTGGCATTGGCGTAATTGTTCCAAAACTTCGGTGGTGTGACGTGTTGCGAAATCCAGCCTACTCCTAAAGAGTGGTTGCAATTATTGCCAGCCTCACTTGCGTCAGGGGTTGATATTATAGCTGTTGACGTTCCACTAAGGGCAAACCCTTGGGGTGAGGCAATCATAGAAAGAGGCTCCATGAAAAATCCTGCAAAATTGATTGCTTCGGTTGCAGTGATTGCCACTGCCACTCTCGGTCAATCGGCCCTAAATGCGGAAGGTATTCTGCCCTATCAGGACAGCACTGCCATACGCGCCGGAAAACAGATTTATGGTGAGCAATGCGCGGCTTGTCACGGCGATAACCTTGAAGGCCAGCCAAACTGGAAAGTTGCGGGTGAAGACGGCAGATTGCCCGCGCCGCCACATGATGCAACGGGCCACAGTTGGCACCATGCTGACACGCAGCTTTTCCTTATAACCAAATACGGAACCCAAGCGCTGGTTGGCGGCACCTATAAATCTGACATGAAAGGATTTGGCGACATCCTGTCAGACACGCAGATCCTTGAGGTTCTCGCCTACATCAAAAGCACCTGGCCAAGGCGGGTTGCAGACCGACATACGGAAATAAGTAAGGCTGCCGCCAGCAACTGAATTCAGGCCGACGGCAACAAGATCTAGCTTTCGGCATCCGCCGTATAGGTTTCATCATCGCGTGGCTCGCGCGGCGGGCGCCCAACGACGTCCTTCAATTCTTCAAGTTCGATGAAATTGTCGGCCTGTCGGCGCAGATCATCAGAGATCATTGGTGGGTGAGATCGGATCGTTGAGACAACAGATACACGCACGCCCTGACGTTGCAGGCTTTCAACGAGGGGTCGGAAATCACCGTCGCCCGAAAACAAAACCATGTGGTCGACATGTGGGGCAAGCTCCATGGCGTTGACAGCCAGCTCGATATCCATGTTGCCTTTGACTTTTCGCCGACCCTGACTGTCTATGTATTCTTTGGCCGGCTTGGTCACCATCGTGAAGCCATTGTAATTTAACCAGTCGACAAGGGGTCTGATCGGCGAATAATCGTCATTTTCAAGCAGCGCGGTATAATAAAATGCACGCAGCATTTTTCCGCGTCGCATAAATTCCTGACGCAGAAGTTTGTAGTCAATATCAAAACCCAATGCCTTGGCCGCAGCAAAAAGATTCGATCCATCAATGAACAGCGCAAGCCGTTCGTCACGATAAAACATGAGTCGTCCTTCCAAATTTGTATTTCGCCAATGCCATCCGTGAGTGAAAAAAATATTTAAAATGGGGAACCGGCGAAACTGTTTCGGAAAATAGGCGACTTGTTCATAGGCGCAAGAGAATGTTGGAAAAAACGTAACGTACCTGTACAAAAAGACATGTATGAAATGGTCGTTTTAGGACTGGGCGGCAATATCGCGTCCGATGTGGGTGAAGTTGCAACTACGATTGGCCGTGCAACGGCTGATTTGTCCGCATCTGGCGTCGACATAATCACCAAAAGCAAGCTTTATGAAACGCCGTGTTTCCCCGCCGATGCGGGGCCCGATTTTTTAAACGCTGCGCTGCTGTGCTCGACACGCCTTGATCCGCAGGCGTTACTGGGCCTGATTCATACTACGGAAACGAAATATGGCCGAAAGCGCGGTGCCAGATGGTCAGAACGGACGCTCGACATCGACATCATTGCAATTGATGGCAGCGTCTTGCCCGATACTGCAACTTTTCAGGCGTGGCATGGCTTGTCGCTGGACCAACAGAAATGCAAAACGCCCGATCAGTTGATCGTGCCGCACCCAAGGCTTCAGGACAGGGCTTTTGTGTTGGTGCCAATGGCGGATGTGGCACCAGACTGGCATCACCCGATTCTCGGATTATCGGTGCGCAGGATGCTGCAACAACTGCCCAAGCCCGATTTGGCTGCTATAAGGGCCGTTAAGGACGTCTGGTAGCGGAATTCCGCGCTTGTCTTTAAGGACCGGAACGCCTAAATACGTTTTTCGACACCTCCCTTGTTAAGGATTGGAGAGCTTTATGGCCCGCGTGACGGTTGAAGATTGCGTTGACAAAGTCCCTAACCGGTTTGAACTGGTAATGCTTGCGTCGCATCGTGCGCGCGAAATTGCTACGGGTTCGCCGATTACCGTCGAGCGTGACAATGACAAAAACCCGGTGGTTTCGCTGCGCGAGATTGCGGATGAAACCCAGTCTGCCGGCGAGTTGCGCGAGCGGATGATCGAAAGCCATCAGACCCAGATCGAGGTTGATGAGCCCGAAGAAGATGCGATGGCGCTGCTTATGGGTGCCGAGGCCGACAAGCCGGCTGATGATGATATGTCAGAAGAAAACCTGTTGCGTGCGCTTATGGAAGCGCAAGGGCAGGAATAACCGGCGCTTTCGCGCCCCAAAAGGTGCGGGCCAGATGATCGACGTCGAAGACCTGATCGAGCTGGTTCGCAACTATAATCCCCGGACGAACGAAAAGCAGATACGTGCAGCCTATGATTATGGGCGTAAAATGCACGAAGGGCAGATGCGTCATTCCGGCGAGGAATATTTTTCCCATCCCGTTGCAGTCGCGGCAATTCTGACTGAACAGCAACTGGATGATGCGACGATCATTACGGCATTGCTGCATGATGCAATCGAGGACACAGAATCCACCTACGGTGAAATCGCTGACACTTTCGGGGATGAGGTTGCCGAGTTTGTCGATGGTGTGACCAAGCTGACCAACCTTCAGTTAAGTTCCACAGAAACCCAGCAGGCCGAGAATTTTCGCAAATTGTTCATGGCGATGTCCAAGGACCTGCGCGTGATCCTGGTGAAACTGGCGGACCGTTTGCACAATATGCGGACGATCAAGTCTGTCCCACCCCAAAAGCAGGCGCAAAAAGCGCACGAGACAATGGATATCTACGCACCTTTGGCAGGGCGTATGGGAATGCACTGGATGCGCGAAGAATTAGAAGATCTCGCATTCAGGGTTCTCAATCCCGAAGCAAGAAGCTCAATCATGCGCCATTTCATCACGTTGCAACGTGAAACGGGCGACGTGATCCAGCAGATTACCCATGACATCCGCCACGAACTGGAAGTCGAAGGAATAGAAGCCCACGTTTTTGGTCGCGCAAAAAAGCCCTATTCGATCTGGCGCAAGATGCAGGAAAAGGATCAGGGATTTTCACGCTTGTCTGATATCTACGGATTTCGGATTATCACGGGCTCTGAAAGCGACTGCTATAAGGTTCTGGGCGCCATCCACCGTCGCTGGAGAGCGGTTCCGGGACGGTTTAAAGATTTTGTCAGCCAGCCCAAATCTAACGGGTATAGATCTATTCACACGACCGTATCAGGCCGGGATGGCAAACGGGTAGAGGTGCAAATTCGCACCCAACAGATGCATGAGGTGGCGGAATCCGGCGTGGCAGCGCATTGGGCCTATCGCGACGGGGTGCGGGCGGAAAATCCGTTTGCTGTTGACCCGGTCAAATGGATTTCTACGCTGAATGAGCGTTTTGGCGCGGCCGACAGCCATGACGAATTTCTTGAACACGTCAAAATGGAAATGTATTCTGATCAGGTGTTCTGCTTCAGCCCAAAGGGTGATGTGGTGAAATTGCCGCGGGGCGCGACGCCGCTGGATTATGCTTATTCCATCCACACCAGAATCGGCGACAGCTGCGTTGGGGCTAAGGTTGACGGCATTCGTGTGCCGCTGTGGACTCGTCTTCGAAACGGGCAGTCGATTGAAATTATCACTGCAGAGGGCCAAAAACCGCAAACGAGCTGGATCGACATCGTTGTCACCGGTCGCGCTAAGTCTGCAATCCGGCGATCCTTGCGCGAGGAAGACCGCGAGCGGTTCATTAAACTTGGCCGGGAACTTGCCCGCGTTGCGTTCGATCACATCGGGAAAAAGGCGACAGATAAGGCGCTAAAGACCGCCGCCAAGCAGCTGAGTATTTCTGACGCCGACGAATTGCTGGCGCGTTTGGGATCTGCTGAATTGTCGGCCCGCGATGTCGTCCATTTGCTTTACCCAGAGCTTGCAGAGGGTGGCGAAGAAATTGACGTGGATCGCGCGGTTGTTGGGTTGCAGCCTGATCAGACCTTTCGGCGTGCCGGGTGTTGCCAGCCCACGCCGGGCGAACGGATTGTGGGCATTTCCTACCGCGGGCAGGGAATAGTTATTCATGCGATCGACTGCGTAGCTTTGGAAGACCTCGAAGAGCAGCCGGAAAGATGGGTCGATCTGCAATGGCACAGCGGGAAACACCCAGCGGTTAACACGGTCAGTCTGAAACTGACCATTCGAAATGATGCAGGTGTTCTGGGGCGAATTTGCACCTTGATTGGTGAACAAAAGGCCAATATTTCGGATTTGCTGTTTCTTGACCGAAAGCCGGATTATTTTCTTCTTATTGTTGACGTAGAATTGCGCGATATCGAGCATTTGCATGCAATCATGCTTGCGCTGGAGGCCGAAAGCGATGTTGCCTCGGTTCAGAGATTTAGAGACCTCGGGCGCAAGCCCTAAAACACAGGAGCCGACACAGGGTGTTCAAACGCCGCATTAAGCGCACTTATACGCAAAGTATCGCAGCGGCGATGTATCCGCGCGGCGGCTGGTCGCGGGCGGTCAGCTATATCCTGTTGCGTTTGCGCAGGCTGCCTGACCCCCCCCACAAGATTGCGCGGGGTATTGCAGCAGGAATCTTTGTCTGTTTTACACCTTTTTTCGGTTTTCATATCGTGTTCGCCGCACTGTTAACGATGGTGATGCAGGGCAATATGCTGGCCGCAGTTCTGGCGACATTCTTTGGCAACCCACTGACATTCCCGATCATTGCCGGAATTTCGATGGAACTTGGGTCATGGATGCTTGGATTTAGCGAGCATATTCCATTGCCGCGCATCATCGGCGCATTTTCCTATGCTTCGCTTGAGCTTTGGACGAATTTCACTTCGATATTCACTGATGAGGTTGCTCATTGGAATAGGCTTGGCTGGTTCTTTCAGCGGATTTTTATGCCCTATCTTGTCGGCGGTCTGGCACCCGGAGTTGTCGTTGCTGTGATCGCCTATATGATTAGTCGTCCGCTTATCAGTGTTTATCAGACCAGCCGGATAAAACGATTGAAGAAGCGGTATCAAAAACGGCGCCGCGCTGCGATTGCCAAGACAAATTTGCCGGTGCAATCAGACTGACGAGTTGTTGAAAGGAATACGGTATGTCTGAAATAAAGCCCGTTGGCCGTTTACGACTGGGGATCAACATTGATCATATCGCCACCGTGCGAAATGCACGTGGTGGCGCTTATCCGGACCCGGTTCGTGGTGCGTTGATGGCCGAGAAAGCCGGCGCAGATGGCATTACTGCCCACCTGCGAGAGGATCGCCGCCACATCTCTGACAGTGACATAGATAACCTGATGGATGCCTTAAGCGTCCCGTTGAATTTTGAAATGGCGGCGACGGATGAAATGCAGGCGATCGCGCTGCGCCATCGCCCGCACGCCGTTTGCATCGTTCCTGAAAAACGCGAAGAATTGACTACCGAAGGCGGGCTGGACGTTGCCCGCGATGAAAACCGGCTGACGCATTTCATTGCACCTATTCGCGACGCTGGTTGTCGGGTTTCAATCTTCGTGGCCGCCGACAAAGTGCAAATTGATGCGGCCCATAAAATAGGCGCCGCTGTGGTTGAACTGCATGCCGGGCGGTATTGTGATGCCCATTCCGAGGGACGGAGTGGCGATAGCGAAAGTGAGCTGCGTCGGCTGCAAGAAATGGCGCGCCATGCGCATGAACTGGGGCTGGAGGTTCACGCCGGGCATGGGATCACCTATGACACCGTCCAACCGCTTGCTGCATTTCCGGAAGTTGTCGAACTGAACATCGGGCATTTCCTGATTGGAGAGGCAATATTTAGGGGCATTCAACCAGCGATTGGCGAGATGCGCCGCCTGATGGATGAAATCCGCGCGGACATCCCATGATCCTTGGTATTGGAACTGATCTGGCGAACATCGAGCGCATTCAGGGTGTTCTGGATCGCCATGGTGACAGGTTTCGCAATCGCGTCTTTACCGACATTGAGCAACGCAAAGCCGAACGGCGGCGCGATACCGCAGGCACCTATGCCAAGCGCTGGGCGGCGAAAGAAGCATGTTCCAAAGCGCTGGGAACCGGATTGCGGATGGGAATATCCTGGAAGGATATGTCAGTCACAAACTTAAGCACCGGGCAGCCGCAGATGGCCGTCACCGGATGGGCGGCAGAACGGCTGGCTGCGATGACGCCTGCGCACCATACGGCGGTAATTCATGTGACGCTGACCGACGATCACCCCTGGGCTCAGGCCTT
>JAHRVD010000351.1 GCA_019090845.1 Marinosulfonomonas sp. | reverse complement strand
GGATCAAGGGCAATCACAACGCTATGCATTCTGGCATTTCAGCTGCCGAAGCCGCACATTCGGCGCTTAAGGCCGGACGTTCGTCCGATGTGCTGGCTGATTATGACGCAGAATTGCGCGCGGGCCCGGTAGGTAAAGACCTGAAAAAAGTGCGCAACGTCGCGCCGTTGAACGCCCGGTTCGGGCCGCTTGGCGGTTTGGCGCTGGGTGGTTTTGATATGTGGTTCCAGTCGATTTTCCAGTTCAGCCTTTTTGGAACGCTGAAACATGGAAAATCTGATGCACAATCGACTGAACCTGCAGCAAACCATGAACCAATTGACTATCCGAAACCCGATGGGACGCTAAGTTTCGATCGGCTGACCAACGTCAGCTTTTCGATGACAAACCACGAAGAAAGCCAGCCTGCGCACCTGCAGCTGAAGGACGCCAATGTGCCCTTGTCGGTTAACCTGCCAAAGTTTGACGAACCGGCGCAACGCTACTGTCCGGCCGGCGTTTACGAGGTGCTTCACGAGGAAGGCAAAGACGCCGAATTTGTGATTAACTTCCAAAACTGCGTGCACTGCAAAACTTGCGATATCAAGGATCCCAGCCAGAATATCACATGGGCAGTGCCACAGGGCGGAGACGGGCCAAATTATCCAAATATGTAACGCTTGCGTCAGCGCTGTGAATTTCCGGCCCGGTTGCATTGTTTTTGACAGGGCTTGGCATTAGCCTTGCGCTGAACGTTCCAGCCGTAGAAGGAATTATTTTGGTCGCCAGATTGCCCCTGATCCGTTTCGCTTTGTCCGCCGTTGTGACCGTTTCGATGGCATTCCCTGTCGCCGCTGATGGTTTGGCCGGTGCCTATCTTGCGGCGCGTCATGCCAGTTCCGACAGCAATTTTGTTGCAGCATCCCGCTATTATACGCGTGCGTTGGTAAAAGACCCGACGAACATTTCTTTGCTGGAAAACGCAATTTTTGCCTATGTCGGCCAAGGTGATGTCGAGCGTGGGATCGTGGTTGCCCGACGGTTGCAAGGGCTGGACAAGACCAATCAGGTCGCCAATCTAGTTTTGCTTGCGCAGTTAATCGGGCAGGACAATTTTGAATCTGCCTTTGCGACACTCGAAAAGGGTAAAACCGTTGGCCCTTTGGTTGATGGTCTTGCGCTGGCCTGGATCCAAATCGGGCAGGGAAATATGTCGCAAGCCCTTGGTTCTTTCGAACAGGTTGCCACAGAGACTGGGCAGCAGAGCTTTGGACTTTACCACAAGGCACTGGCGCTTGGGATGGCCGGTGATCTGGAAGGGGCCAGTGAAATCCTTTCTGGTCGGACTGGCACGGTCCTTCCCGCTACAATCAGAGGCGTTATTGCGCACGCTGAAATCCTTAGCCAGTTGGATAAAAACGATCTGGCGATCGAGTTGATTGACGATGTATTGGCAAATATCTCGGTTGCGAGCCTGACCGATTATCGCCGCCGTTTGAGCGAAGGCGAAAGGTTGGCTTTTGACTCTGTTCGTAATGCCAAGGACGGTGTGGCCGAAGTATTTTTTACGGTGGCCGGCGCATTATCTGGCGAAGCAAACGATGCCTACACTCTGATTTACTCGCGAATGGCCGAATATCTAAGGCCCGATCATGTGGATTCAATTTTGCTAACTGCCCAATTGTTGGAAAATATGGGCCAATACGAACTGGCGACTGATGCGCTGAACCGTATTTCTCGCGACAATCCCGCATTTTTGGCAGCAGAACTGGGACGCGCGGATACGCTTGATCGAAGCGGCAACAAAGACGCAGCCATTGAGGTTTTGCAGCAACTTTCAGAAAGTCATGCGGATGATCCATCGGTGCATGTGGAACTGGGAAACACGCTGCGCGGTCTTGAACGCTACGATGAGGCATCCGAGGCCTATGACCGCGCGGTTGCCCTGTTCAAAAATCCCGAGGCCCAGCAATGGGTGGTCTATTTTGCCCGCGGAATTACCCATGAACGGATGGATAGGTGGGAACAGGCCGAGGCAGATTTCCTAAAGGCTCTGGAACTGAACCCAGATCAGCCACGGGTTTTGAATTATCTTGGCTATTCCTACGTTGAAAAACGGATCAATCTGACCGAGGCTCTTGAATTGATTGAACGGGCCGTCGCAGCACGCCCGAAAGATGGTTATGTGACCGACTCACTGGGGTGGGTGCTTTATCGGCTTGGTCGATATGAAGAGGCTGTTGTTTATATGGAAACCGCCGCAGAACTGATGCCAGTCGATCCAATAATCAACGATCACCTTGGTGATGTTTACTGGGCCGTAGGGCGCAAACGCGAGGCCGAGTTTCAGTGGAGCCGGGCGATGTCGTTTGATCCCGATGAAGCTGACGCAGAACGAATTCGCCGAAAATTGGAAGTGGGGCTGGATCAGGTGCTAAGCGAAGAAGGCGCAGAACCGATTTCGCTGGCCAATGACGGTTAGGGCCTTTGCCCCAGCCAAGATAAACCTGACGCTTCATGTTACTGGCCGGCGCGATGATGGGTATCATTTGCTGGATAGTTTGGTTGTTTTTCCAAGGGTC
>JAHRVD010000350.1 GCA_019090845.1 Marinosulfonomonas sp. | reverse complement strand
GCTGGCGTTGGCTGTTTGTCATGACTGTGCCCACTTCCATTTTGTGCATGGTTACGGCCCGGTTTTCCCTTGTCAATCTTCCGGCAGCGCGAGGGAAATTCGACTGGAAGGGCGTCGGCTTTCTGGTGCTGACGTTGGTGCCGTTTCTGTTCGCTTTGGCCGAACTGGGGATCGTCGGCCCGCTGTCACCGCTGGTTATAGTGCCAGCAGTTGTCTCGGTGATTGGCTGTGCGACCTTCATTCGACATTTGAACCGAGCGCGGCCACCGCTGTTGGAACCAACACTGTTCCGCTCAAACGGCTTTGGTGCCTTTGCGATAATCGCCACAATCTTTGGCGCGGTGCATTTCGGATCACTCTATTTGTTCCCGCTCTTCATGCAGAATGAATTTGGCTATTCAGCGTCGCGCGCCGGGCTGGTCATGGTTCCGGGTGGTATAATTATGGCCGCGATGTTCCCCTATTTTGGCAAGCTGAGCGATCGTATTCCGGCAGCCGTGTCGCTGATCATCGGGTTTGGCTGTTTTGCACTTTCCTTTATCGTTCTGGCAGTGGTGCCAATTGCAGGATCGTTTTGGATGCTGGTACTGATTTTTGGTTTTGGGCGCGCCGGGTTGGGTGTTGCGATCCCCGCGCTTGGCGTTGGTTCGATTGTAAGGGCCCCGGAAGCGCTGCGCTCACAAGCTGCTGCAAGCATCAGTTTCATGCGCCAAATGGGCGGTGCACTGGGAATCGGAATTATGTCGGTCTTGCTCGAAGTGTTCGCAAATGGGCCTGAGGCGGACCATTCTGCCTTTGTTGCAGTGTTCGTAATTTTCACATGTGTGTGCATTGCGGGCATATTGCTGGTTTTGGCCTATGTGCGCCGCCCCAACGGTTGACAGCGCCGAAACCATTGACCGATGCTTGCCTGATGATGAAACCCTGGACGTAAATGCCCGGTGTTGAAACGAAGGCAACAGTTGAATGCAGCGCGACCCGAAACTTGTAGACCTTGATGAAGCCATGGCGCTTGCCGTGGGTGCTTTGCGCGATCGCCCAGATCTGTGCCTTGGCGGGTTGTTCAAACAAAGCCGCCCCGTGGCACTGGTGCGCGCGGTGCTTGCGGCCGGCGCGAAAGGTCTGAACCTCTATTCTTCGCCGGGTGCGGGTTATGATGTCGATCTGATGATTGCTGCGGATGCAGTTGATGCTGTTTTCATTCCCGGTGTAACGCTGGAAAATCGCCTTTGCCCGAATTTTCGCGCAGCGGTGGAAAGCCAACGTATTACCGCGCACGCGCTTGACGCGCTGAGCGTCGTCGGTGGGCTGATGGCTTCGGCCAATGGGGTGCCGTTTCAACCGATCGCGGCGCTCAAGGCATCCGATGTCCTAAAGCACAATCCGTTGATAAGTGAATTTGAATGCCCGATCACCGGTGACACGCTACACGCCGCCCGCGCTGTCCGCCCGCGTGTTACGTTTTTGCATGCACAAGAGGCAGATCGCTGGGGCAATATCCGCCACCTTAGCACGATGGTTTACGCCGATCAGCTGATGGCCCGTGCATCCGACTTGGTCATCGTCAGCGTGGATCGGATCGTCGAGGATGACGTGGTGCTGGATGACCCGCGCCGGGTGACTATTCCGTCGCACTATGTCGATGCTGTCGTCCATATACCCTATGGCGCGCACCCCACAGCCAGTTTTCCGCTTTATTCAATGGATGAAGAACACATTGATGCCTACGCGGATCTTGGGGATGCGGCCCGCAAAGGCGATGGCGCCGGGTTGACTGATTACCTTGCCCAGCACGTGACCGGCCCGGCTGATCAGCAGGCCTATCTTGATAAAATCGGTGGTACCAAGCGATTGCAGGATCTGGAACAGGAGGCTGCAGAGCTATGAGCGATTTTTCACCTCTTGAACAAATGACGGTCGTTATGGCGCGCGATCTGAAGGATCGGGAACTGGGGGCTGCGGGTGCAGCCGCACTGGTGCCAATGGCCGCAATCGCACTCGCCCGCGAGCTGCACGCGCCAAACCTGTCGATTGGCGGCGAGATGTTTTTCAACCCCTATCCCCGTCGGCTTTACCCGTCGATGCTGGATGACCGTGCGCTTGGTCGCTGCGAAGGATCCGAGACGTTTATCGAGCTGTTCGGCCACAGCCATCATGGCTTGGACTTCTTTTTCCACAGCGGGCTTCAGCATGACCGGTTTGGCAATATCAACCTGCACTTTGTTGGCGGCACTTTGCACGAACCCAAGATGCGGGGGCCGGGGGCGGCGAACCTGTCATACTGCCATACCTCAACGCGCTTTTACATTTGTCCAACTGTTCACAACGACCGAAACTTTGTGGAAAAAGTGGATTTTGTGACGATTCCGGGACACCTTGAGGGTCCTGAAAGCAAACGTGCGGCCGGTTTGATGAACGAGGGTCCACGCTTCGTAATAACGCCACGAGCGGTTATGGATTTCGATCCAGACACGCTTGAGATGCGTTTGAAATCTGTGCACAGCGGAAACAGCGTGCAGGATGTGCTGGACCATACCGGTTTTGCGCTGAACGTTCCGGAAGGCGTCGGGCAAACGCCGCCACCGAGCGAAGATGAGCTAGGGTTGCTACGCAACAAGATTGATCCAACAGGCGAACTGAGACACTAATACTTAGACGGCAAACTTTTCCAGGGAGGAAAACATGACTTCACTATTCAAAAAGGCACTATTTGGTGCTGCAATTACCGCCGGGCTTGGCGCCGGTGCTGCAATGGCCAAGGATTTGGTCATGGGTTCGACCAGCCCAACGTCCAGCCACTTCACCATTACCGTGGCGATGAGCAAGGCAATCGAAAAAGGATTTCCAGGTGCAAATACAACGGTTATCGAAACCGGTGCGAGCGTAGACAACGTCCTGCGTCTGGCGCGTGACGAGATTGATCTGGGGCTGGCAACCGGCGGCATCCTGATCCAGGCCCGCGAAGGCATCGGCAAATTCGAAGGCAACGCGGTTCCCGATACGGTGGCTCTCTATCCTTACAGCGCGTCGGTATTGCTGACGGCTGTGCGTGCTGATTCTGGCGTAAAATCGTTTTCCGATCTGGCGGGCAAAAAATTCAGCCCCGGCATTCGTGGTAGCGCCGCTGAATCGCTGATTTCAAAAGCGATGGGCGATTTCGGCATTGATGTGGACCTTGTGCACGGCACGGTCGGAGACGCCGTTGAGGGGATCAAGAACCGTCATTTGGTTGGATACAGCAAATATGGCGCTGGCAGCTCAATTGATGCGACTTTGCAAGAATTGATGACCAGTACTGAAATGCGTCTGATCGGTTTCAATGCCGAAGAAGAAGCCGAAATTTTGGCGACCAGCAAAGGTGTTGGGTTTACGACACTGGCTGCTGATCTGGTTCCCGGTTCTGGCGAAGTTCGCGCACCTAAGGTGAATGTATTCTTCCTGACACGCGTTGCTGTCATGGATGACGACACTGCCTATAACATTGCCAAAGCGGTTCATGAGAACATCGATATTCTTATCGAAGCATGGCCAAAAATGGCAAGTTACGACATGGCTGCCGATGCGATGGCCACGATGGATGGCGGTATAGCCTATCACCCCGGTGCCGCTCGTTACTGGAAAGAAGCGGCCGGTAAATAGTCGGTTCTTAAAATGATCAGAGTCCCCAGCGACACCGCTGGGGATTCAACTATCCATTCACATTTTTTTCGGAGCAACGGGCCAGATGACTCAGGCATCACTTTTGGATTGGCGCAAAGCAAGCGCCACAGGGCAAAAATGCCAACAACATATTTGGCAGTTCATGCTTGGTGCTCCGCATGACTGATCAAAGCGCATCGGCCGCCCCGGCAGACCCGACGACCAGCGTGTTGCGCAACCCAGCGCTTCAGATGTTGTTTGCGGCCTTTTGTCTTTTGCACCTCTATACGGCATTTTTTGGCCAGTTTGATCCGCTGATTCAGCGCCCGATCTTTGTGGGCTTTGGTGTAGGTGGTGCGTTTTTGCTGCACTCAGCCAGAGGTGGGCATCGCGGGCAGCGCGAGATGATATTTGATGTAGTGCTGGCGATGATGGCATTCGGCGTTTGCCTTTATGTAATCGTGAACCGGGAACGGTTCGTCGACATTATGGTCCGGTATAACACTCTGGACATGACAATGGCGCTGTTGGCATTGGCGCTGACGATCGAGGCCGCCCGACGTGTAATTGGATGGTTTCTGCCAGTTCTGGCAGTATTTACGCTGATTTATTTCTACTTCGGAAATGATTTTATCAGCGGTGACTGGCGACCACCACGGGTGTCTCCGCGCACCGGAATCGAAACATTTTATTCCTCGACTGGCGGTCTTTTCGGCTATCTTGCCGATATTGGCGCGCGGGTCATCACGATCTTTGTGATCCTTGGCGCTTTGCTTTTGTCCACCGGCGCAACCGAAGTATTCATGAAATTGGCGACTTGGATTGCAGGTCGCACCTATGGCGGACCTGCCAAGGTTTGTGCGTTGTCCTCGGCGATGTTTGGAACCGTTACCGGCTCGGCTGTGGCAAATGTGATGGCCACCGGCTCAATCACAATCCCAACAATGAAGCGGCTGAAATACCCGGCCTCATTTGCCGGTGCCGTCGAGGCAGTCGCTTCGTCTGCCGGACAGTTAACACCACCGGTTATGGGCGCAGGCGCGTTCATCATGTCGGAGTTCCTGGGCATCGCCTACACCGACATCGCCGTTGCAGCAATTGGTCCGGCGTTTCTATATTATCTGGCTGTATGGCTTGGCGTCGATCTTTATGCGCGCCGCACTGACCTGCAGCCAACGCCCAAAGACGAAATGCCCGTGCCGATGG
>JAHRVD010000349.1 GCA_019090845.1 Marinosulfonomonas sp. | reverse complement strand
TTGGATCTGACGAATATACCGGCACCTATTCGACCCGGTTCAGAAATGCGGTCAGATGGCTTGCACTGGCATCCGGTATTCCTGTCTTTGCGGGCAAGCCCATAGCGCTATGCGGGGCAAGCCCGGGCGGGGTTGGTGGACTGCGCGGCCATCCGGCGCTTGGCCAGCTTTTGCGTGTCATGGGCGGGCACGTGATCGCGCAAAAAATCCATCTTGGCACGGCCACAAGCGCATTTGATGAAACAGGTGCCTTGTTACCCAGAGTTCAAAAACAATTGCTTGATGGAGCAATCAAAAAACTGGTTCAGGCCTCACAGCATTTGTGACAATGCCGCTGCGTGGCGCGCAAGTGTTGGAAACAGGGTCTTGCGCATATCCTCGATTGATATGCGAGCGCTGGACGCGCTGACACTCATCGCGGCGATGATCTGGCCTGATCCGTCCCTGACCGGCACCGCAATCGACACCATGCCGTCTTCTAGTTCCTGATCTGTAAAGGCCATCTGTTCTTGTGCAGCCCGGCGAATTCGCGCGGCCAGCTCTGCGCGATCCGTCACTGTAGACGACGCCGTTGGTGCAATTGTTGCAGCCTCCAGAAATGCATCGAGTTCCGCGTCTGACAAGGACGACAACAAAACCCGCCCCGTCGCGCATGAATGGGCAGGTAAGCGGCGCCCAATCCGGGCGACGCTTGACACGATGCGTTCTGCTTCAGCGCGGGCGATAAACATGGAATGACCAGTTTCCAAAACAGCCAGCGCCACAGATTCACCGATTTCATCACGCGCCCGATCCAGATGCGCCTGTGCCAATTGCGGCAGGGATGCCGATTCGAAATAAGCCGCCCCCAGCCGCACCATGCGCGGTGTGGGACGAAACTGTGGGCCGTTTTTCACCAGATAACCAAGGTCCGTCAGTGTCAGCAGGCACCGTCGTGCGCTGGCACGCGAAACATCGGCAACATTCGCAGCGATTGAGACGGTCAGGAATTCATGCGACGCACCAAATGCCTCGATTATTGCCAGGCCTTTCGCAAGTCCGGCCATGCCTTCCGGGGCGCGCCTTGCTGGTCTTGGGTTTTCCATCTGATCGTCCGCCACCAGTTTTTCCTTCGGTCTTTGCCCGTGCGCTTATCACCTGTCTTAATACGTTCTGGCAGCCGGGCAAAGGTGCGGGCGCAGCGGGCTATTTGCTCTGAGTGATTGACAATGGTCCAATCATTGGATTGATAGGTATCCGATGGAATTGAAAGCGATCAAACACACTCGGATATTTGAAGAAATATCAATGCAGGTCAGGGAGTTAATCGAATCCGACGGTCTGGACGTGGGTGAAAAACTGCCCAATGAACGGGATATGGCCCAGCAATTGGGGGCCAGCAGACATGCCGTTCGAGAGGCATATCGTTCACTGGAAGTTACCGGCTGGGTCGAAATGCGGCAGGGCGCGCATGGCGGCACGTTTGTTGCAAAGGGTCGCCCAGAGGCCATAACAGAAGTCGTTCAGCGGATGTTTCAGGCCGGTGAAGTAACGATCAACCAGTTGACCGAAGCGCGGCTTTGGATCGAAGCATCCGTCATTTACGCGTTGAACGAACATCTGAATGCCGAAACCATTGCCGTTCTGGACGAAAATATTAGGCGGGCGCAAGAGGCTACCTTGTCCGGCAACGGCGCTGAAAAATCCCGGTTAAATATCCGGTTTCACCTGTTGTTGGCGGAAGGCACAAAAAACCCTGTTCTGGTCATCACAATGGAAGCAGTGATGGCGATTTTGAATAAATTCTCGGCTGAACTTGGGTCAGTCATGGGGCTCGATGTCATCGAGTCGCGCAAAAGATTTATGAAACACCTGCGGGCCGGAAATGCCGGTCAGGCGGTTGACGAAATGTCCCAACATCTACGGCGTTTGCACCACCATTATGTGCGCGCCGCAGAGGCTGAGGGCGACAATCACACAAAACAAGGAACTGATGATGTTAGATGACGACGTGCTTGAAGCAATGGTGAACAGCGTGGCCAAATTCGCCCGCGAAGAGCTTGTGCCCGCCGAGGCCGAGGTTGAAGAAACAGACCAGATCCCACCGCAAATTATTGAGCGTTTCAAAGAGTTCGGATTTTTCGGAATGTCTATTCCCGAAGAATACGGTGGCCTTGGCCTGACGATGTTCGAAGAGGCCAGCGTGGTCATGGAACTTGGTTTCGCCGCCCCCGCATTCCGCTCATATTTTGGCACCAGCAACGGCGTTGGGACCCATGGTATTCTGATCGACGGCACCGAAGAACAGCGCCAGATGTATCTGCCAAAAATTGCGGCGGGCGATATGGTGGCCTCATTTGCCCTGACCGAACCCGACGCGGGGTCTGACGTGGCTTCGCTGGCGACACGCGCGGTGCGCGATGGCGACGACTACATCATCAACGGAACAAAACGCTTCATCACCAATGCGCCGCACGCTGGCGTGTTTACGGTTTTTGCACGGACCGGACCGGCCGAAATGCGTTCCAAAGGAATTTCGGCCTTTCTTGTTCCCGGTGGCACGCCTGGCCTGAATGTGGCCACGCATTTTCAGAAAATGGGCTTTCGCGGGTCGCATTCATCTGATGTGACATTCGAGGATTGCCGCGTGCCTGCAAGTGCACTGCTTGGCGGACAAGAGGGCGTTGGCTTCCGGACGGCCATGACAACGCTGGATCATGCCCGATTGCATATGTCGGCAATGGCGACGGGGCTGTCTATTCGCCTTGTTGAAGAGGGGCTGAAATACGCGATGGACCGCAAACAATTCGGCAAAGCTATCGCCCAGTTCCAGCTTATCCAAGGCATGCTGGCGGATTGCGAAACCGAGGCATTGGCATCACGTGCTATGGTCGAAAAGGTGTCTCGAATGAAGGATGCAGGAATTATTGTCACCAAAGAAACAGCCAGCTGCAAATACTTCACGACCGAAGCACTGGGGCGCATTGCCGACAAGGTTCTGCAAATCCACGGCGGCTATGGCTATATCAAGGAATACCCGATTGAGCGGCTGTATCGCGATGCTCGTTTGCTGCGCATCTATGAGGGCACCAGCCAAATTCAGCAGATCGTGATTGCCGGTCAGATGATCAAGCAGGCCGCCAGATGAGCGGACCCCTAGACGGCGTTCGCATCCTCGATCTTACAAGCGTTATTCTGGGCCCTTATGCGGCGCAAAACCTGGCGGATATGGGCGCCGACGTGACCAAGGTTGAATCCCTGCAGGGCGATATCATGCGGCTCTCTGGCCCGATGCGATCGCCCAAAATGGGGCATTTTTATCTGACGAATAATCAGAACAAGAAATCAATCTCGGTCGATTTGAAAAGCCCCGAGGGACACGACATTTTTCTGAAGATGGCGGCGGATTGTGATGTTGTCCTTTACAATATCCGGCCCAAGGCGATGGCGCGCCTAGGCTTGTCTTACGAAGATCTTTGCAAGGTAAACCCAGAGATCATTTATGTTGGGGCCTTTGGCTATAGCGAGCGCGGCCCCTATGCCGGTCGTCCGGCTTACGACGATCTGATACAGGGCGAAGTGGGGATTCCACATCTGGTTCAACAAGCTGGTGCGGACGTTCCACGGTTCGCTCCATTTGTATTGGCGGATCGCTTGGTCGGCCTGCAAACGGCCAATGCGGTGGTTGCAGCGCTCTATCACAAGAAAGCCACCGGGCAGGGTCAGCGCGTTGATGTGCCAATGTTTGAGGGTCTGACTTCTGTCATCGCTGGCGAACATCTGGCTGGCAAACTGTTTGAGCCCGCCATTGGGCCAAGCGGCTATCAGCGCAGCATTTCGCCCAACCGACGGCCTTATGCCACCAAGGATGGCCATATCTGTGTGATGGTCTATTCGGACAAACAATGGCAGATTTTTCTGGATTTGATTGGCAAGTCGGAATTGTTTGAAAATGACGCGCGCTTTGCGTCGCAGAACGCGCGTTTGGACAACATCGACCATGTTTATGGCTATTTGTCCGACATCATCAGCACCCGCACCAGCAAGGACTGGATCGAGACATTACTGGCCGCTGATATACCGGTTACTCCAATGAACTCGGTGGAAGACCTTCTTCGTGATGAGCATCTGAACGACACTGGGTTTTTCGAAACTGTCGAGCATCCAACCGAAGGGCAGATTGTTAAAATGGCGATTCCAACTGAGTGGTCTAAATCCCAGCCAGAACATCGCCTTCATGCGCCCCAACTGGGGGAAAATACGACCGAAATACTGGGCAATCTCGGTCTGAGCAATGCTGACATCAATGATCTTGTTCAAAAGGGAATTGTGCATGATCCCGGTGCCACCAGCTGAGCAAAAACGTTAGCCAATCAGCAACTTAAGACAAAAACCCACACTCTTGGATCAGTGACAAAAACTCTGTCAGAGAGGCTTCTTTTGTTTTGTGCGATGTCTCCAGCTTGGCCATCGCTCTTTCATACAAGACTTCGCGACTGGTCAGGATGGATTTGAGCTGGTCCATCGCTTCCGGGTTGCCCTTCATCGGGCGTTCGTCACCCTGCGCGCGGACCCTTGACATATGCTCTTGCGGTGATGTTTTCAGCCAAACCGTGTGAAAGTTGTTTAAAAGGCTATTGTAGGATTCAGGTTCGGCGACAATGCCACCGGCAACCGCCAGAATCATCGTGTCATAGGTGGCAATCACACGCTCAATCGCCTGTGCTTCCAGATTGCGATAACCTTCCTGCCCATAAAGGGCCAGAACCTCTGCTACCGGCATTCCGCTTTGATCTTCAATTTTTCGGTTTAGTTCAACAAATGGAATTCCAAGTGCTTCACCGGCCAACGCGCCAATCGTCGATTTTCCGGCGCCTCGTAATCCAACAAGGCAAATTCGGTTTGCCCGCCGTGCCTCGCTAGGTTCCGGGTTTAACACTTGCATAACTTTCTGGCGCACATCAGCACTGGCTGTTCTGAACAGATCGGCGATGTGTAAGGATTCAGAATTCCAGGGGTCATCCTCGCCCGTCAGCCACTCGATCCGATGATCCAGTGCAATCGCGACCCGCTGAAGCAGCCCGATCGAGATATTTCCCTCGCCCGCTTCAAGCTGCGCAAGGTAACGCGGCGAGACACCCGATATTTCAGACAGGACACGTCTGGGGATACCCTTACGTTCGCGCGCTTTCCGGACCCGCTCGCCCACGCGCCGGATAAGCAATGCGACGGCCGCGTCTGCGAACGACTCGTCATTCTCGGAAATGACGTCGCCACTAAAGTTGGTAATTTCGTCCATTGGGCGTGCCTGACTGTGCGAGATAGTGCGCAAAAAGTAACCTGAATCAGGCTTTTTTCAAGTGGAATCAGTTTGAAACTGACCTGGGTGCACTATTTTGCTTGATTTGGTAGTGTGCGGCTTAGTCTGTTGCGCAGCTGAAATCGCCAAATCCGACCGGGCCACTAAATCGCGAAACCTAATAGGTTTCCACATGATACCGCCCGGTTTCGCGCATTTCGTCACGGACGGCTAACCAGTCCAACCCGATGCCCCGAGCGATGTCCGAAAATGCTTCTTCCACGCCTTGTTCCATAGCCTTCAGGCCGCAAATATAAATATAGGCATTCGGGTCGCTTAAAAGGCTGGCAACCTTGTCGGACTCGCTGCGCAATTTGTCCTGAACATATTGTTTTGGCTCATCCTTTTGGCGGCTAAACGCAAACACCTTTTGCATGAAGCTATCGGGTATTTTGTTCAGCGGGCCGAAATACGGCAAGTCTTCTGGTTTGCGCGCGCCAAACACCAGCGTAAGCGATCCTTCTGCGGCTGCATTCTCGCGCTGACGGCGCATCGTAAACCCGCGAAACGGGGCTGATCCTGTTCCCGTGCAGATCATCAGCAATTTTGCCCTGGGATCGGCGGGCAAAAGGAATGTCGCGCCGAATGGGCCGGTAAGCTTCACCTTGTCGCCCTTGGCGAGGTCGCAAACATAGTTTGAACAAAGCCCGCCTTTTTCGCGTTTCACGGTCAGCGACAGGTTGTTGTAGTTTGGTCTTTCACCATCGCGAGGGCTGGAAACCGAATAAAGGCGCGGCAAATGTGCAGTGCCTGCATCATCTGTTCCGGGCGGGATGATCCCGACACTTTGTCCCTCGAGCACAGGAAATGGCAGGCTGCCAAGATCAAGTATGATATGGCGCACATCGCCGTCACTATTGGGGGCCGTCAGGCGGTAATTACCCTGAACAGTCGCCTCAGCGGGTTTTCCCAGGTTGTAAAGGTTGATGCTGGGCTTGGCCGCAGATACCGGAGCCTTGGCTTTGCCGCCAGCACCCTTATGGGCTTCGGCCAACAGGGCTGCCATCGCCTCGTCTATGGCTTCCAACCCGGCCTCGGCTTCGCCGCCGGCGGTCTCGATTTCTTCCTGCTCAGGCAGATCCGTCCAGGAATACTGATCGTCCATTGAATAGGGCGTGTTCACGACGCGCCATTCGTCGATTGACCCGGTAGGGCATACCGGGATGCAGTCCATGCAATAGTTACATTTGCTAGCATCGACGATCACATTGTTGTCGTCATGCTCGATCGCCTCTAATGGGCAGGTCATCTCGCAGGTATAACAACGGATGCAGATTTCCGGGTCGATCAGATGCTGTTTCAGAGGTTTGTTCATGATCAGTGCTTACCAGATTTCTGAATTGAAATGGGGATCGCATTTTAAAAAATGCGGTCCCCTGTTGTTTTAACGTCCTGATCCGGCGCGGGGGCTTATTTGCCCCTGCCCCCAATCAAGCCATATGCAGCTTTACATATTCAAAGTCGCCACCTTTGTTGTCGATGCCGATCTTTGGGTTTGCGATCCAGCTGGCAGTTTTGCCCGGCTCTGAGCAGGGCACCATCAGCGACTGAATATAATCTCCATCCGCATGGTTTGGCAGCCAGTCGCCCACGCCATCATCATATTCCTTGCCGGAAATCAGATTGCCTTCGGGATCAATCAGTTTGTCGGCAAAGACACCGATTTTCCGGTTGAACCCTTCGTGCGCCAGCTTCAGTTCGAACTTCACACCGGTTTTTTCGATGATCTTGTTCCAACGGCCCACGCCGCCAGCAGCGTCGCGCGAATAGTCGTCGCGCAAACGCATGTTAATCGCCGTCAGCGCCGGAACATCCTGTGATATGATCTTTCCGCCGACAAGATTACGCACCTGATAGGTCGAGTCCAACAGACGATGATCGTCGTCAATCTTCAGCTCCTGATAGCGACCCTTGATGCCGCTATTGAACGCGTTCGCCGCATTCGTTGAAACTTCCTGCCCGAACAGGTCCAGCGACAATGAATAGTGCAGGTTCATTTTCTTCTGGACCGTCGGCAGGTCGATCACACCGAGGGCACGGATTTTTGCGATTTCGTAGGGGTCTTCGATCCCTGCTTTGTTCATCGCGTCACAGGTGCGCTGGATCACCCGGCCAACGCCGGTTTCGCCAACAAACATGTGGTGTGCTTCTTCGGTCAGCATAAAACGGCATGTGCGCGACAGCGGGTCAAACCCGGACTGAGCCAGACTTTCCAGCTGCATCTTGCCATCACGGTCCGTGAAGTATGTGAACATGAAGAACGACAGCCAATCCGGTGTTTCTTCGTTGAACGCACCCAGCATCCGCGGTGCTTCTTCGGAGCCTGACGAGCGGCGCAGCAAGTCATCTGCTTCTTCGCGACCATCTGCGCCGAAATATTTTTGCAGCAAATAGACCATTGCCCAAAGGTGACGGCCTTCCTCGACATTGACCTGAAACAGGTTGCGCAGGTCATATAGCGACGGGGCCGTATTTCCCAAAAAGCGTTGTTGCTCGACCGAGGCCGGCTCTGTGTCGCCCTGAATTACGATAAGGCGGCGCATCAGCGATCGGTATTCACCGGGCACTTCCTGCCATGCGGGCTGGCCTGCATGTTCACCGCAAGGAATTGTGCGATCCTCAACTTGCGGCGCCAGCAGAACGCCCCAGCGGTATTCCGGCATCTTCACGTAGTCAAACTTGGCCCAGCCTTTTGGGTCAACACTGACAGCGGTGCGAAGATAGACTTCGCTTTGCTGAAATTTTTCAGGGATCAGTTCATTCCACCAGTTGATATAGCCCGGGTGCCACTTTTTCAGAGCCTTCAGAACGCGTTTGTCAGAAGACAATCCAACGTTATTGGGGATCTGTGTGTCATAGCTGACATTGATGAGATCAAGCATATAATTTTCCTTACTTTTCGTATCAATTAAACGCGTTGCATGTTGTATTCGCCGCGAACGCCCGTGCCATAGCGTTGCAGGGCACCATTTTCACCGACCGCATTAGGGCGCTGAAAGACCCAGTTTTGCCAAGCAGTCAGGCGGCCAAAAACCCGGGTTTCCATCGTTTCCGGGCCAGAAAAGCGAATATTGGCTTCCATTGCAGTTAGTGCGTCGGGCGAGAAGCTGGCGCGCTCTTCCAAGAAAATCCGCACTTCGTCTTCCCAATCGACATCATCAAGGGCGAAGGTAACAAGTCCCAGTTCGGATACCTCGCTGGCCTCCAGCGCCTGACCGATTTTTGCCTTTGCCCCATCCACATTCTCAGGAGCACCAAGAAACCGGGTTTGCAGCCGGGTCAGATCATTGCCCATTGGGCAAGGTCCGAAATTCGATTCAGTCAAAGTGATTGTGGCAATGGGACGATTGTCACCTTCAAATTCGTCTTCCATCATGTAACTGCGATCAACGGAAAACAGCAGTTCCGCCAGCACGCCGGTAAAACATGATCCATGCTCAACCAAAGCAACCAGCGAACGCGACGTCATATCAACCCGCTTTAAAAGCCGCTTCCAGTATTGCAGAACCTCATTGGCCAGCCAGTTGTCCCTGTTAGCCAGCAACAGGTCTTCGTGCGCCTTGAACAGATCAGGGTCACCTTGGGTTTTGAAGACAACCAAACCCAGCTCTGTCTCGTTGAAACGAAGGTGAAGGATTGCATCATCCAGCTCGCGGGCGATGCGCAGCATATAGGCATCCGCCCCCTGCGCCTGAAATTCATCCATCGAAGCAGGAGCATCTGCATCGGGGCCGGAAATTGTGATTGTGACGCGCCGGTTTTCGCGATCTACAGCGACATCAACGCTCGAATAGCTGACCGAACCATCGTCAGCGAATTTACGCGAAACGGGCGTAAGCGTTACACCTTTGACGTCCGACGGGCGTGAAGAATTTTGAGCAAACTCATGGGCGCGCTCTTGCACAATGGCGTCAAACTTTGAATTCGAGACGACCTCGTCCACAAGGTTCCAGTCTTTGGCACGTTTGCCGCGCACACCTTCCTCGATCGAGCAAAACACATCCGCCAGATCGCGGCGAACCTTGCGCTTGTCGGTGACGCGGGTGATGCCGCCGGTTCCCGGCAGAACCGCAAGCAACGGCACCTCTGGCAGGGCCACATTGGAAGAGCCGTCGTCCGTCAGTATGATATGATTGCACGCCAGCGCCAGTTCGTATCCGCCCCCGGCACATGAACCGCGCACGGCACAGATGTAGGTTTGTCCCGAATCGGCCTGAGCGGCCTCAAATGTGTTACGGGTCTCGTTGGTAAATTTGCAAAAGTTGACTTTGTGTGCGTGGGCAGCGCCGCCAAGCATTCTGATATTCGCACCGGCGCAAAATACCTTGTCCTTGCCCGATTGCATGACAATTGATTTTACTTCCGGGTGTTCAAACCGCATCCGCTGCACAATATCGGCAAGCTCGATATCAACGCCAAGATCATAAGAATTCAGCTTTAGTTGATAGCCATCAAACAACCCACCGTCTTCGTCTACATCCATAAAGAGATTTGCCACCTCTCCATCATACTCAACACGCCAATGGCGATACTTCGATGGATCGGTTTG
>JAHRVD010000348.1 GCA_019090845.1 Marinosulfonomonas sp. | reverse complement strand
GCGGCCATCCTCGATCAGGCGGCGGGTGATGATATAGGGGGCCTCGTATTCTGTCGGCACCTCGATCTGGCCCTCGGTCATGATTGTCTGGCGCTCTGCTGGGCTGAATTTAGCCCAATAGGCATCTTCTGTGAAATCCGGTGCTGCTGCAATTCCAACCAAACCGGCCAGTTTTTCAGGCATACGCCGGGCCAAAACAAGGCTTATCCAGCCGCCCATGCTGGAGCCGACTAAAATTTGCGGTCCTTGGGTCAATGCTCTGATCGCAGCCTCGGTATCGGCCGCCCAATCACCGATACAGCCGTCTGTAAACGCCCCCGAAGATGCCCCATGGCCGGAATAATCCAGCCGCAGATAGGCCCGCCCCTGCGCCTTGGCCCAGTTTTCCAGCCAGATCGCCTTGTTCCCGGTCATGTCCGACATGAAGCCACCCAAAAACACCACGCCCGGACCTGTGCCATCGGTTTTTACATAAGCAATGCGTCGCCCGCTGGCGGTGTCCAAAAATTCTGGCAAGATGTCCTCCGTTGATCCAGATGCCAAGCTAACGCACGCAGAGCAAAAGGCAATATTGACTTGTCTGCCCGGCCACTCCAAATAGACACCATCATATACCCGCAACCGGGCGCTTGGTAGGCGCCAAACCGACGAGGAGGCCACAATGGCCCAGATTTCCCTAACCTTTCCCGATGGCAATGCGCGCGAATTTGACGCTGGCGTGACCCCGGCCGAAGTTGCATCTGCGATTGCGACATCGCTTGGCAAAAAGGCCATTTCAGCCACCGTCAACGGCACCCATTGGGACTTGCAGTGGCCGATCACAGAAGACGCCTCTATCGCCATCAACACCATGAAAGACGAAGAGCCCGCACTGGAATTGATCCGCCACGATCTGGCGCATGTCATGGCGCGCGCGGTGCAGGAAATCTGGCCCGACGTAAAAGTAACCATTGGCCCGGTGATCCAGAACGGCTGGTATTACGATTTTGATCGCGAAGAACCGTTCACCCCGGAAGATCTGGGTGAGATCGAAAAAAAGATGAAGGACATCATCAACCGGCGCGATCCTGTGACCACGGAAACATGGGACCGCCCGCGCGCGATTGCCCATTACGAGGCCAATAACGAACCCTATAAGGTCGAGCTGATCGACGCCATTCCGGGCGACGAGCCGCTGCGCATGTATTGGCACGGCCATTGGCAGGATCTGTGCCGGGGGCCGCATTTGCAGCATACCGGGCAATTGCCGGGCGATGCGTTCAAACTGATGAGCGTTGCGGGCGCCTATTGGCGCGGTGACAGCGACCGTGCGATGTTGCAACGGATATACGGCGTGGCGTTCAGGAACCGCGACGGGCTGAAGGCGCATCTGCATATGCTGGAACAGGCCGCCCTGCGCGATCACCGCAAACTGGGGCGTGAAATGAACCTGTTCCATATGCAGGAAGAAGCGCCGGGGCAGATTTTCTGGCACCCCGACGGCTGGCGGATTTACACGACTTTGCAGGACTACATGCGTCGCAAACAATACGCGGGCGGCTATGTCGAGGTGAACACCCCACAAGTTGTGGACCGCAAGCTGTGGGTCGAATCCGGCCATTGGGACAAATATCAGGAACATATGTTCATCGTCGAAGTAGACGAGGAACACGCGCGCGAAAAATCCATCAACGCGCTGAAACCGATGAACTGCCCTTGCCACGTTCAGGTCTACAATCAGGGCCTGAAGTCCTATCGCGACCTGCCGCTGCGCATGGCCGAATTTGGATCATGCAACCGCTATGAGCCGTCCGGCGCGCTGCATGGCATCATGCGTGTGCGCGGTTTCACACAGGATGACGCCCATATTTTCTGCACCGCGGAACAAATCGAAGACGAAACCGCGAAATTTATCGAACTGTTGGCCAGTATCTATTCGGATTTCGGCTTTGATAAATTCGACATCAAACTGTCCACCCGCCCTGAAAAACGTGTGGGAACCGAAGAAAGCTGGGATCAAGTCGAGGCAGCGTTAGAAAACGCGATCAAAAAGACCGGGCAAGCCTATGAAATTGATCCCGGCGAAGGCGCGTTTTACGGCCCCAAACTGGATTTCAAGCTGACCGATGCCATTGGCCGTGTCTGGCAATGTGGCACCTTTCAGGTGGACCCAAACCTGCCCGAACGCCTTGGGGCGACCTATGTGGGCGAAGACGGCGCCAAACACCGCCCCTATATGCTTCACCGCGCCACGCTTGGATCATTTGAACGCTTTATCGGTATCCTGATTGAAAACTCGGCCGGGAAACTGCCGTTCTGGCTGGCCCCGCGTCAGGTGGTTGTGGCCTCAATCGTCTCGGACGGCGATGATTTAGTGCATGAGGTTGTCGGAGCGCTCAAAGACGTAGGCGTCTGGGCCGAGGCCGATACCCGCAACGAAAAGATCAACTATAAAGTGCGCGAACACTCGCTGGCCAAAGTTCCGGTGATTCTGGCCATCGGCGGGCGCGAAGTAGAGAATCGCACCGTGACCGTTCGCAGGCTTGGACAAAAGCAAACGACGACGGTTTCTCTGGATGAGATTGTTGCCGATTTGGCAATAGAAGCCCGTCCACCAGACCAGAAACAGTCATAAAAATGGTTAACGGGAAACAGTCCTTATTTAAGCCGCGCTATCAGCGCAGGAATTCCCCGCATTCGTCCTTCGCAGGCCCGTTTGAGCCTGCAAATTAATAATCAGAAGACAGGGGCACACCAGATGTCCAGGTGTTTTGGCGCGATTACGAGTATCCTTTAGTTCCAAGCATTCCATGCAGTTCCTTGCTACAAATCGCCAAAACAAAACGCGCCCTTGTCTTCGACGCTTTCGCAGATTGAATAGTAAATATTTGCATCGGCCACGCCCCGCCAGCACCTGCGGCCCTGCAATCTGAACCGGGTTTCGTTACATAAACCCAATAAAACCGCCCGACCAGCAAAACATTGCCCAAACCCAGGTATTGGAAGGCCGGCAATGAGTTCGCCAAATCGAAAATTTTTTTAAACGTTTTATTTCAACAGCTTACATAAATTCAAATACGATTTCAATTTTTCAAAACCAGACAAGTTCCAATTCGACCCAACCTTCAAACAGTCATTTTCCTGTAACATTCCCTCACGCGGCCGTGCCCCACGAGACTGTGAATAGAACTACGGGCATTCATCGACTAGCTCTTTGCAGGCCGTCAATAGCGGCGCAAAATTAGTAGATGACAACAAAGGGAAGCCTCAATGTCTTATCAAGTAAAAACCCTCGCAGTTGCCGGCGCTGTCGCCGCTGCAATGACCGCTTATGCAACAACGGGCGTTCACGCTCAGGCCAAAGAAAAGTGCTTTGGTGTTTCACTGGCTGGCAAAAATGATTGCGCCGCTGGCCCAGGCACAACTTGTGCAGGGACTTCAAAAGTTGATTATCAGGGCAACGCTTGGACATTGGTTCCAGCCGGTTCCTGCGCGTCCACCGATCTGCCAAAAATGGCCGATGGAACGGCACGCATGGGTTCGCTCGAGGCACTTGAGCGCGACATCCCAGCGTAAAGAACCTTTGCGCCTCCGGGTTTGACCGGAGGCGCACTGCCGACAGGAGCCAGCCGATGCTCGATGGTAATCGACGTAAATTTGACCATCTGCCCAACCGGCCCGGCGTTGGCTATAAGCCCCAGCATTATTCCGATATTCTGGAAAATCCGGGCGCGGTTGAGTGGCTGGAAATTCACGCCGAAAACTACATGGGTGACGGTGGACGTCCGATAGCGCAATTGCGCTATCTGGCTGAACAATTCCCGATCTCGGTGCATGGCGTCGGCCTGTCAATTGGTGGCGAGCGCGCGCTGGACGCGGACCATCTGGCGCGGCTGAAACACCTTCTAAGCTGGCTGAACCCGGCCAGTTTTTCCGAACATCTGGCATGGTCCACCCATGGCAACCATTTTTTGAACGACTTGCTGCCCCTGCCCTATACCGATGCCACACTGACCCGTGTGGCAGACCATATTTCGCAGGTGCAGGAAGTGGTAGGGCGGCAACTGCTGCTGGAAAACCCATCGACCTATCTGGCGTTTGACGCGTCCGAAATGGACGAGGTAGAGTTCCTGCGCGAAGTCGTCGCGCGCACCGGGTGCGGGTTGTTGCTGGATGTAAACAACGTGTTTGTGTCCGCCACCAATCAAAAAACCGACCCGATTACTTATCTGAATGATTTCCCAATGGACGCTGTGGGTGAACTGCACCTTGGCGGCCATGACAAAGACACAGATGACCACGGCGCACCGCTGCTGATCGACAGCCACGGCTGCGAAGTCGTAGATCCGGTCTGGGCGCTTTACGCACATACACTTGATCTGGCCGGGGCACGACCGACGCTGATCGAATGGGACACCGACGTGCCCGACTGGGCCACATTGGCCGCCCAGGCAGGCCGCGCCGATGCACTGCTCGCGAAAGTCGCGCAATGAGCAGCGAACAAGGTGACTTCATCACGGCCCTGCTGGACCCGGATTTGACGGTGCCAGCAGGCCTGTCCGACCCGGATGGTCGCCCCGCAGGACGCCGGTTTTCGGTCTATCGCAACAACGTCGCCGTCAGCCTGACCGAAGCGCTAAAAGCCGCCTTTCCGGTTATCTGCAAACTGGTTGGGGATGAATTTTTTGAAGCGATGGCAGGGGTTTACCTGCGCGCGCACCCGCCAAAAACACCCGTGCTGATGTTTTATGGCGTAGACATGCCGGAATTCCTTGCCGGGTTTGAACCAGTGGCGCATCTGGGCTATTTGCCCGATATCGCCCGGCTGGAATTTGCCCTGCGCCAATCCTATCACGCCGCCGATGCTACACCCATTGACCCTGAAGTGTTGCAAAACCTGCCCACGGATCAACTTATGGGTTCGACACTGCAGCTGGCACATTCGGCGCGCTTGTTGCAATCTGAATGGCCAATTTGCGCTCTTTGGTTGGCCAATACGAACGACGACGCCCCTAAAGTTCAGATGCAAGCGCAGGATGTCCTGATTACCCGTCCCGAATTTGATCCGCAGCCCATGCTGCTTGGCACCGGGGCCGCGGCCTTTGTCGAGGCGCTTGGCAAAGGGCGAAATTTTGGCGACGCGTTGAAAACGGCGGGCAAAGGATTTGATCTGTCAGCCGCGTTGGCGATTCTGCTGACCGGCGGGGTAATTACGAAAATATCCAAAGGGGCTGACACATGAACACACTGGTATCATTGCATAATTCAATATTTTCGCAAATCGAACGCATGCAGGGTTGGCTGGTTCCAACGCTGGCCCGGCTGGTGTTTGCCGGGGTTCTTCTGATCTATTTCTGGAACTCAGCAATGACCAAACTTGGCGATGGGGTGTTTGGTATATTCAAACCGTCCGACGGGGCCTATGCCCAGATATTTCCCCGCGCTCTGGAAGCCGCAGGATATGATTCCAGCCAGCTTGGCGCCTTTCACTGGTTGGTGGCAACGGTGGGAACAGTGTCAGAATTCGTGCTGCCCGCCCTGATTATACTAGGCCTGCTGACCCGGCTGGC
>JAHRVD010000347.1 GCA_019090845.1 Marinosulfonomonas sp. | reverse complement strand
CGTGCACCGACATTGATCATCAAATCACAACCATGCATGGCCATGTTGGCCTCATAAAGCCCGTGCATACCAAGCATGCCAAGCCAGCCCTTGCCCGAAGCGGGGTAGGAACCCAGCCCCATCAAGGTCGAGGTGATCGGAAACCCAAGCCCGTCCACCAACTCGCGCAACAGGCGCGATGCTTCGGGGCCAGAGTTTATGACGCCACCACCGGTATAAAACACCGGACGCTCAGCCTTTTCGATGGCCGCAACCAGATCGGTGATTGCATCAAGTGAGCCGCGGGTCTGGGGTTGGTAGTGGCTGGTGTTGGCCGCTTTGCGTGTGGTGTAGGTGCCGGTGGCAAATTGCACATCTTTGGGGATGTCGATCAGCACCGGGCCGGGGCGCCCGGAGGTGGCGACGTGAAAACCTTCATGGATTGTGGCGGCGAGCAGATCAGTGTCTTTGACCAGCCAGTTGTGCTTGGTGCAGGGGCGCGTGATGCCGACAGTATCGGCCTCTTGAAACGCATCCGAGCCGATCAGGAATGTCGGAACCTGCGCGCTAAAGACAACGATCGGGATCGAATCCAGCAACGCGTCGGTCAGGCCGGTAACAGTATTGGTGACACCGGGGCCCGAAGTGACCAGAACAACACCGGGCTTGCCGGTCGTGCGGGCGTAACCTTCGGCTGCATGGATCGCGCCCTGTTCGTGACGCACAAGGATATGGCGGATATCGTTTTGCAGAAAAACCTCATCATAGATGGGCAAGGCCGCGCCGCCGGGATAACCAAAGATCGTATCCACACCCTGATCCCTCAGGGCCTGAACCACCATTTTCGCGCCGGTCATCTGACGTGCCATTTTTCTCTCTCTTTCTTCATTTCTTGTAAGCATAAAAAAACCCCCGAAACTCGGGGGCGCATGGAAGGTCGAAAAGGGTTTCCGTTACCGGCCCATGCGCTATTTCCTCACCAAGACGACAATGCGGATCATTTTTCTCAAGCTCCCTTAACTTTCGTGACATTAGGCAGGGTGTATCAGAGCGTCAACCGGGAATTTCCGCATTTTATGTCGCAAATACCCAATTATTTTTATGATAGTTGCGAAAAATGGACAAAAATGGGTGATTTGGCAAAGTAACTGCTTCTTTTGGGGCAAACCTGTGGTGTGAATTGTGGTTGTGGGGGATATCTTTGCACAATCGGGCGAGGCGGCCGGGCGAGGGTGGCGCGGGTTGCTCACCCGATTGCCTGCGCTGAAAACCGGTTTGATCCGAATTAGACGCAAACGCGGTGCGATTCGGCGCGCGCAGTCTAGCCGCGCGGAATTATCGCGTGCCTTCACCGTCAGTTCCAAAATTTTGTTCTTTGGGCGCAAACTGCCCCAACGGCAACTGGCCCGGATGCCAAAAATTCCGGGATTAAACGGCAGTAGGCGGAAATTAATGCATAATTTTGAATAATTTATGTTTCCTCAAACACCTTGGCCCGGTAACGTTCAGCATCATTAACGATCCGCCCGCTGTTCTGGTGGGCGATTTCTTATGGGAGGGAAACCACATGGATCGTCGTTCTTTTCTTAGAACTTCTGCACTAGGCGGCACCGCAGCCGCAGCCTCGACACTGGCCGCACCGGCTTATGCTCAGGGCAAACGCACATTGACTATGGTTCAATCATGGCCGCGCGGTTTTGCGGTTCTGGATGACGCAGCTACATTTTTCCAAAATGCGGTAGGCGCAATGACAGATGGTCAGCTGACCATCGACAAGAAAGCCCCCGGTGAACTGGTGGGCGCGCTGGAAGTGTTTGACGCGGTGTCTTCAGGTCAGGCTGACCTTTATCACTCGGCTGATTATTACTTCCTTGGCCAGCACCCTGGTTACGCCTATTTCACGGCCGTTCCATTTGGTGCCACGGGTCAGGAACTGACAAACTGGTATCTGCATGGTGGCGGACATGAGCTGCACAATGAACTGGGCGAAATCTTTAACCTGAAATCGTTCCTTGCCGGTAACTCTGGCTCGCAGTCTGGTGGTTGGTTCCGCAAGGAAATGAAATCGGCTGAAGATTTTCAGGGCCTTAAGTTCCGTATGCCGGGTCTTGGTGGTCAGGTGCTGGGTAAACTGGGCGCATCGGTTCAGAACATCCCCGGTGGCGAACTTTATCAGGCGTTGTCTTCGGGCGCGCTGGACGGGCTGGAGTGGGTTGGTCCCTACGCAGACGAACGCGCCGGTTTTCAGGAAGTTGCCAAGATCTATTACACCGCTGGTTTCCACGAGCCGGGTTCGGGTCTTGCACTGGGTATGAACCTTGACGTCTACAACGACCTGTCACCTGCCCATCAGGCCGTGGTGTCTAACGCTTGTATGGCGACAACACACTTTAACCTGTCAGAAACTCTGTCCAACAACGGTGCGGCCCTAACGCGCCTGCAGGCGCAGGGTGTGAAGACGCTGCAGTTCACAGACGATGTGTGGGATGCATTTGGTGCGGCTTCCAAGGAAGTCATGGACGCCAATATGGATGATGAGCTGTTTGCGAAAATCCGTGGCAGCTTTGAGGAATCTCTGGCGTCTTCGTCCAGCTGGATTTCCAAGTCCGACGCTTTCTACGTAGAACAGCGTAACCGCGTTCTGGGCGGCTAAGCGAGCAATCTAAGAAAAGCGGCTGCCCCGGACGATACCGGGGCGCCGCATCTGCGCATCACGCGCAGATAGTGGGGAACATTCATGTTAGACGGCATTGTGTGGTTCTTTCAGAACCTGTTGCAGGCATTCTGGAATATTGGCTATGCGGTAACGCATCCGCTTCAATGGCTGAACTGGAACGACAGTCAGGCGATGATGCGGTTCATCTACTATGGTGGCTCGGTCGAATTTTTCTTTGCTGTCCTGCTGGTATTGCTGATTGTCACCGGAATTGGCTTTTGGCGTAATTCCTTTATGTGGGGCTGCGTGCGCTCGCTTGAAGGCTTTGCAAATGTCACTGGCCGACTGTTTGCGTGGGCTGGTCTGTTAATGGTGCTGCAACAAATCCTGATCGTCTTCCTGCAACGTATTTTCCGCGTCGCCGAGGTTACAATCGGTCCGTTTGGAATGGATTTCACCAAGGATCTTAGTTGGTTCGGTGAGGAACTTAAACTTTACAACGCGGCCATCGTGACTTTGTGCGCCACCTATACCTTTGTGCAGGGCGGACATGTGCGTGTTGATCTGGTCTATGCGGCCGTCAAGTTTCGCACCAAAAAAGTGATCGACATGTTTGGCTCGATCTTTTTCATGATGCCGGTGGCGGTGCTGATCTGGATGTATTCATGGTATTTCCTGTGGCGTCATCTGGTGACGCCCAAAGTATCCGCCTCTGACAGCATCGAATTGCTGATGCGTAAATCGCGGGTGCTGAAATGGAACGTGGAAACCATCGGGTTTTCACCAAACGGGTTTAACGCCTACTTTCTGTTCAAGGTCCTGTTGCTGGCTTTCACCGCGATGATCTTTTTGCAGGCAGTGGCATTTTTCATGCGCTCTTACCTTGAATGGAAAGAGGGCGAGGAAAGCGAAGATAAATACCTCGACAAGGACTGGCTTGGCGACGGTGAAGAAGCCTATGAAGGCGTTCATTAAGGAACTGGGACAGCTAAATGTTTGGACTTGATGGCGTCGAAGTCAGCCTGATTATCGTATTTCTATGCTTGTTTTCAGGCATTCTATCCGGCTTTCCGGTGGCCTTCGCCATTGGTGGTGCAGGCGTAATTTCCTTTGGGATTATCGCGGGTCTTGATGGTGCTGGCCTGCTGATTCACCACGCGGTGGATACCGGCAGTCAGGCTTATCGCGATTTGGTGAATTCCGGGACCAACCCGCTGAATATATCGGTGTTTCGAAACCCGGATTTACCGCAATTGGCCGAACCGGTGTTTGCCGAAGGTTGGGAAAAGGCACTGAATCGCAATATTTCCTTCATCGTAAACCGGATGAATGAACGGGTTCTGGCCGGTCAGTCGATCGAAACCCTGCTGGCGGTGCTGATGTTCGTGATGATGGGGATCACGCTGGAACGCTCAAAAATTGCTGATGATTTGCTGACGACAATGGCTCGGGTGTTTGGCCCCTTGCCGGGTGGTCTGGCGGTTGCGGTTGTGGTTGTGGGCGCGTTTCTTGCCGCTTCGACCGGGATCGTTGGTGCGACGGTTGTAACCATGGGCCTGCTGTCGCTGCCCACGATGTTGCGCAACGGTTATTCACCAGAGCTGGCGACCGGGGTCATCGCGGCTTCGGGCACGCTGGGGCAGATCATTCCGCCCTCGATTGTGATTGTTTTGCTGGGCACGCTGGCGGGCGATTTATATGCCGCCGCGCAGGAAACCCGCGCACAGGCTGCTGGCTGCACCGATGCGCTGACCTATCTGGGAGAGGCGGCGGTTGTGTCTGTGGGCACATTGTTTCAGGCCGCGATCCTGCCGGGTATTTTGCTGGCGCTGCTTTATGCGCTTTATGCTTTTGGCTACGCTTTGGCCAACCCATCCAAAGCCCCCCCGGTGGCGATGTCCGATCAGGACGGCGTTGAGCGGATCGGCCGCAATCATGGGCTGAAATGGCTGCTGGGGGCACCAGTGGCGATTGTCGTGGTCGGGGTGTTTTCGGCCTGGGTTGATGTAGCTGGCAGTCAGGATATCTCGGTTAGCAGCTATTCAAATATTGTCGTGGCCAAGACGTTGCGCACCAATGTCGGGGATGAATGCAAAACCTCGATGATCGCGCTGCACGGGCAGGAGAAATGGGACGAAGCGATAGCCGAGCAAAAGGCAATCGCTGCTGCCGGTGGTGTACAAGAAAGCCGCGCCCTGAGCCAAGACGAAATTGCGACCGCGCGCGCTGCAAAAGTTGAGCAGATTTCGCCACTTGGAACCGGCGTTTTGATCCTGTTTATGGCGATGGGAATTTTGCTGGCATTTGCACGCGGGATTTCGCCTTCGGCAAATCCGCGCCCGCTGCTGATTGGTGCGGGTGGTGTGATGCTGGGGCTGATCGCTGATATCGTGCTGATCCCGCCGACGATGACGTCGGGCACCTCGTTGCTGATCCTTGCTGTCCCGATGGGGCTGGGGCTTTACGGGTGCCGGTATGGCACGAGCCTGCTTGGCAAAAACGAAATGATCCGAGTCGTGTTTCCGCCACTTGTGCTGATCGTTGCAGTTCTGGGTTCGATCCTTGGCGGTATCACCAACCCGACGCCTGCCGCAGCCCTTGGGGCAGG
>JAHRVD010000346.1 GCA_019090845.1 Marinosulfonomonas sp. | reverse complement strand
GCTCCTTGCTGAGGATCTCCTTCTTCTCCCAATCGCGGAGCGTGCTCTCCTGCGGTGAGGCGTTGGGGTGCATGCGTTCCAACATGCGAGCCATCTGGGCCCAGCTCGCCATCAACCACCGCTGGCGGCGCAAGGCACCAATGCAGCCCAAGGGGTGCAATATCGGCGTCCTGTTGCCACAGATAGGCGTCAAAAGTCGCGCGGAACCGTTCTATTAGTCCGGGGCTTATGACTTCGCTGTGGCTTTCTTTCTTGCCGATCCATGTTGCCAGATGCTCAATGTCTACGTCGCTCATGTCAGGTCCTTTTGCAGTTGAAGTATCGCGCGTGCGCGCGCCAGAACCGGTGCGTCCACCATCTGCCCCTGATAGGTCGCCGCGCCGCCGTCGCTGGATGCCTGCAACACACCTTGCGCCCATGTCAAATCGGCATCTGTTGGGGCAAAGCCTTGTTTTGCGGGTGTAATCTGGGCCGGATGGATCAGCAGTTTGCCACCAAAACCCATTTCCTGGCTGTGCATTGCGTCAGATTTGATTTGCTCGGCGTCGTGAATTTCGGTGCTGACACCGTCCAGCGGGCGTATCTGATTGGCCAGTCGTGCGGCCAGAACGACCTCGCTGCGTGCGCTCAGAAGTGCGCGGCGCGTATGGGCCATGCCCACGTCAGCACAATAATCAATCGAGCCGAATGCCAGCCGGTCCGCCGCCGGGGCAATCTGGCGCAGATTGGCCAGCCCGTCGGCAGATTCAATTATTGCTAGCACGCCGCGCCCGGCACCGATTTTTGCGCGTGTTGCGGCCAGCTCCTCGGGGCTTTCAGCCTTGGGCAACATCACCGCGTCAATGTCCAGCGCCGCCGCTGCTGCCAGATCGCCTTCATGCCACTGGGTGCCCGCGCCATTTATCCGCAGCACCGTTTGCACGCCGGCATGCGCGCGCAATGTGTCGCGCAGACCATCGCGTGCGGCCACCTTGTTGTCCGGTGCAACCGCGTCTTCCAGATCAATGACCACTGTATCGCTGCCAGCGTTCTGGGCCTTGGCGAACCTTTCGGGGCGATCGCCCGGAACAAACAATGGAAATGAAAGTTCCGGCAGTTTTTTGTTCAATCCCTGTGCCATCGCGATCAGAACGACCGCGGCAGTTCAAGGATGTGTTCGGCGACATATGACAGGATCAGATTGGTCGAGATCGGTGCCACCTGAAACAGTCGGGTTTCGCGGAATTTTCGTTCGATGTCATATTCCTGCGCAAATCCAAAGCCACCATGCGTTTGCAAACATTCGTTGCCCGCAGCCCATGACGCGTCTGCAGCCAACAGTTTGGCCATATTGGCCTGTGCGCCGCAATCCTGATGTGAGTCAAAGCGACGGCATGCCTCAAACCGCATCAAGTTGGCCGCCTCGATGGCCACAAAAGCGCGCGCCAGCGGAAACTGAACCCCCTGATTTTGGCCAATCGGGCGGTCAAATACGATCCTTTCGCGGGCGTAATTGGTGGCCTTTTCCATGAACCAATAGCCGTCACCAATACATTCAGCAGCAATCAGCGTGCGTTCGGCGTTCAGCCCGTCAAGGATATAGCGAAAGCCTTTGCCTTCCTCGCCGATCAGGTTTTCGGCGGGGATGCGAAGGTCGTCAAAAAACACTTCGTTGGTTTCATGGCCGACCATATTGGCAATCGGGTTCAGCGACATGCCATTTTTCATCGCGTCATGGATATCGACGATGAACACCGAAAGACCTTGGGATTTGCGCTTGACCTCGGCCAGCGGCGTGGTGCGCGCCAGCAGGATCATCAGGTCGGAATGTTGGATACGGCTGATGAACACCTTTTGGCCGTTGATGATGTAATCATCCCCATCGCGCACGGCGGTGGTCTTTAGCTTTGTTGTATCGGTGCCGGTTGTCGGCTCGGTTACCGCCATGGACTGCAGGCGCAGTTTGCCGCTGGCAAGGCCGGGCATGTAGCGGGCTTTTTGCGCGTCCGATCCGTGGCGCAGCAGGGTGCTCATGTTATACATCTGGCCGTGGCAATGGCCCGAGTTTCCGCCCGAGCGGTTAATCTCTTCCATAACGATGGATGCTTCGGTTAGGCCAAGGCCCGATCCGCCGAATTCTTCGGGGATCATCGCAGACAGCCAGCCAGCCTCGGTCAGGGCGTTTATGTATTCTTCCGGATAGGACGCGGCGGCACCGTGCTTGCGGTGGTATTCGGCGGGAAATTCGGCGCAAAGTGAACGAAGGGCGTCGCGCAGGTCGTCATGTTCGTCGGGGGCTACGGTTTTCATGGTTTCTTCTCTGTTTTAGGGGTGACGCAAATGGTGCGTTTGCATTTTGTGAAAGGGTTATTTCCTTGTGAAGACCGGCGTAAAGTCGGGCTGGTCTTCAAGTGACATGATATTGTCGATCCATTCGTTGACACGGGCTTGTGGTTCATTGCCACCGTAACGCGACAAGTCGCGAGCCTTTGTCAGAATTTCATCGCTGCTCAGCGGATTGCCCGGGTCCCCCTTGGGTTCCACGACCCGGGCGCTGTGCTGGCCACCGTCCTTGGTATGAACCGTGACGCGGCCAATCCAGCGGGCAGGGTAGGCCGCGTCGATATCCGGGTCCAGTTCCATAGTCACGATCTTTTCAAAGCGGCGAACATTTGGGTCGGTAAGCGCATGGGCATCAAATTCACCCAGACCGGCCATGCGGTGCACCGCGATAAGCCCAAGAACCGAGGCCATACAGAATTTCGCCTGATGGATTGTTGTGGGTTCGCTGACCGGGCCAAGCACGTCGATGGCACCCTGATGCACATGGGCGGTGATCGCGGTGATATCGGCTGCTTTGATCCCGGTTTCGTTGAATACGGCCAGCAAAGCGTCTGCCGCCGGGTGGGTGTGTCGGCACGAGGCGTGCCATTTATAAGACGTCTCGATTGTGGCCCAACGGCTGCCCAGCCGATCGTTCAGCTTGCTGACATCGGAATCGGTGGACATTGCCGCCGCCATGCCATGCTTGCCCTCTAATATCTGTTTGGCCCCAGTAATGCCTGCCTTTGCCGAATAGGCGGCAAACAACCCGGATGACGCAGCACTTGCCGTATGTATCTGCTTACTGTCGGCAGCATCGACCAGAAATTCCCACAGGCCAGCGGCCTTGGTTCCGGCGGTGCCGAAAGTGTGCAGGGTTTGGGCACGGTCCAGCCCCAGCAGGTTGGCCACGGCGGCGGCGGCAGCGATGGTGCCGGTGGTGGCGGTGGTGTGAAAGTGAACATAATGGCTGCGGCCCAGAAATTCGCCGATCCGGATGCCAGCCTCATATCCGGCAACGGCTGCGCACAGAAAATCCTGCCCGCTGACCTTCTGGTCCTGAGCTGCGGCAACCAGCGCTGAAAACACCACTGTGGCCGGGTGCAGCACGGATGAATTGTGCAGATCGTCCTGCTCGACCACATGAGAAGCGGCGGCATTTATCATTGCAGCAAAAAAGGCGCTGGTGTCGGGGCCACCGC
>JAHRVD010000015.1 GCA_019090845.1 Marinosulfonomonas sp. | reverse complement strand
CGCCTAAGTTTCATCCCAACTGACCCGGAGGTCCGATGTTGCGATTCCTGTCCACAATGCTGATCTGGCTTTTGCTTGCGTTGCCGCTTCGGGCGGGTTCTGCTCAGGAGGCTTGGAAACTTGCCGACGCGTTGCTGTGGTCCGATATCATCCAGATGTTGCGTCAGGAAGGCATCAGCACCGGTCTGGAATTGCCCGAAACGATGTTTCCCGGGCGAACCGCTCCAAACTGGAAGCAGACGCTCACCGAGATTTATGATGAAGAATGGATGACTGAAACCAGTCGCGCCGCGTTCGCTGACGCGCTGGAAGATGTCGATCTTGTCCCGGCACTGGCGTTTTTCCAAAGCGATCTTGGCCGCCGGATCACCGCGTTGGAACTGAGCGCGCGACTGGCTTTGTTGGATAGTGGGGTGGAAGACGCAAGCAAAGAGCGTTTGGAACAAATGCGGGCAGACAATGATCCCCGTGTTGGGCTGCTGGCCAATTTCATTGCCGCTAATGATCTGCTGGACTCCAACGTTGTCGGTGCGTTGAATTCAAATTTTGCCTTCTATACTGGCTTGTCCGACGGTGGTGCGTTTCCTAGCCCGCTAAGTCAGGATCAGATGTTGTCAGAGGTCTGGAGCCAGGAAAGCACGATCCGTGACGATGTCGAGGAGTGGCTGTTTTCGTTCCTGTCGCTGGCCTATCAGCCGCTTAGTGACGCTGATTTGCAGGCCTATATCGACATCTCAAAGACGCCGAACGGGCAGGCGCTGAATAACGCTCTGTTTGTCGCCTTTGATGGCATGTTTGAGCAGATTTCCCGCGCATTGGGGCTGGCCGTTGCTCAGGTGATGGTGGCGCAGGATTTATGATGGGCGTCCGTTTGAGGCCTTGTGCCAAAACATAGCCAAGGATCACCGCGCCCCTTGACTCATCCGCCCATATCCCAGATAAGCCGCCATTCCTGACAGGCAGATGCCTGCAGGAGCAATTTGAATGACGCTCAAAAGAGCGCGCTGTTTGTGGCGACCGGTTGGTCAAAACGCCCGGCAACGGGGGCCAAAGAACGCGGAAATATAAGGAAGTCGCATATGTTTGCGGTCATGAAGACCGGTGGCAAGCAGTACAAGGTTCAAAACGGAGACGTTCTTCGTGTTGAAAAACTTGCAGCTGACGCCGGCGAAAAAATTCAGTTCAACGAAATTCTGATGGTTGGTGCCACAGTTGGCACGCCGATCGTTGCGGGCGCTGCGGTTCAGGCCGAAGTGATCGACCAGATCAAAGGCGAAAAGCTGATCCATTTCGTTAAGCGCCGCCGTAAGCACGGCAGCCAGCGCACCAAGGGTCATCGCCAGCAACTGACGCTGCTGCGGGTTACTGACATCCTTGAAAAAGGCGGCGACAAATCCGGTGTGAAGGCCGCGATCGGTGCGGGGTCAGTTTCGGGCGTTGCTTTGGCGGCTGCAAAACCTGCCACGAAAGCCGCACCTAAAAAGGCCGCTCCGGCGAAAGCCGAGGCAAAGGCAGCCGCGCCAAAGAAAGCCGCTGCCAAAAAAGTTGCTCCTAAAGCGGCCGCCACAGCGGATGATCTAAAGCAATTGTCCGGCGTTGGCCCGGCACTTGAGAAAAAGCTGGTCGAGGCGGGTGTCACGACATTCGCGCAAATCGCCGGCTGGAAAAAAGCAGACGTGGCTGATATGGATGAGAAACTGTCGTTCAAAGGCCGGATCGAGCGTGAAGGCTGGATCGCACAGGCCAAGAAACTGGCCGCAGAGAAGGAGTAACACCAGATGGCACACAAAAAAGCAGGTGGTTCAACCCGTAACGGGCGCGATTCTGCCGGTCGCCGTCTTGGCGTGAAACTGTATGGTGGCGAACATGCCATTGCGGGAAATATCATTCTTCGTCAACGCGGCACAAAGATGTGGCCGGGCGAAGGCGTGGGCATGGGGCGTGATCATACGATCTTTGCCACGACCGAAGGCCATGTGACATTTCACAAAGGCCTTAAAGGGCGCACATTTATTTCGGTCCTCCCGGCAGCGGAGGCAGCCGAGTAGCTGAATTCCTTAATCAAGTTTTAAAGGGGATCGGCTAACCAGCCGGTCCCCTTTTTCGTTGGATGAAAGGCGTCTTCCATAATGGGTGTCGCAGTTGTCAGTTTTATGGTCTTTGCGGCCAGTCAGGTCGGAACACCGGGTCCGGCTAATATGGCGTTGCTGTCCACCGGCGCGCGGTTCGGCTTTCGCGCGGCTTTGCCATTCGTGGCCGGCGTCGCACTTGGCAAGCAACTGATTATCTGGCCGATCGGGTTTGGCCTGATGGAACTGGCCAACCGGGTGCCTGCTGTGTTCTGGGTGCTCAAATGGGCGTGTGTTGCCTATATCTGCTGGCTGGCTTGGCGGGTGGCAAACATGTCGCTGTCTCAGGACAAGACGGGTGTGCAAGCCCCTGGTTTTATTGCGGGTTTGGCGGTTCATCCGCTGAACCCCAAAGCCTGGGCAATGATTACCGCCGGCTTCACATCTTTCGTGAGCCCCGGCACACCGACCTTGCAGGCGACAGCGACGATTGCCATCTGCTTGCTGACGACCCAGATCGTTTTTCATCCGATCTGGACCTTTGGCGGACAAACAATAGCCCGGAGCGTCGCAGGACGTCCGGTGGAAAAATATTTGATGTGGACGTTGGCGGCCTTAACCGTCGCAAGCGTCTTCTTTGTGCTTTTCATAGGAGGAACAGCATGATCCTTGACCAGATAACAAACCAGCCCGTGATACAGGCAAACCGCTTTATCCTGCGCCCGCTGCGTAAATCTGACGCCGGGTTGCTGGAAATGTATTCGGGCGACAAACGCGTCGCCCAAGCAACCCGCGCCATTCCCCATCCGCTGCCACCGGGCGTGATCGAGGCTTATATTGCCCGCTCGCAAAAGGATGACCGGGACGAAGATGTATGGGTAATGGATGGATCGGGCGAAAACCATGCCGAGGTTCTGGGCGCCGTTTGGCTGACCCGGATGGATCGTGAGCAATCCGAGATTACATTCTGGGTGGCTCCGGCGTTCTGGAACACTGGTCTGGCCTCTGAAACCGTGCGCGCGATGGTTGAGGCCAACCCGCATGGTGCGCGCACGATGTTTGCCGAGGTGTTTCAGGACAATCCGGCCTCGGCCAAGGTGATGACCAACAGCGGTTTTGAATATCTTGGCGACGCCGAGGCGTTCTCGGTTGCCCGCGACAGTGTCGTTCCAACATGGACCTATGTCAGAAAACTAAAGGGTTAGTGCCAGCAGCATGCCATACTGACTGCGCCTTGAGGCGCGCGCGCTTGTCATGTATCGCCTGCCAATGGATGCTATGAGGTAAATATGAAGTTCCTCGATCTTTGCAAAGTGCAGATACGCTCGGGCGGGGGCGGAAACGGCTGTGTCAGTTTCCGGCGCGAAAAGCATGTCGAATACGGCGGCCCCAATGGTGGCGACGGCGGGCAGGGCGGTGACGTTTGGGCCGAAGCCGTGGACGGGCTGAATACGCTGATCGATTTTCGCTTTCAGCAACATTTCTTTGCGCGCAACGGGCAGGGTGGAATGGGCTCGCAGCGCACCGGTAAAGATGGCGACGACATCGTTTTGCGGGTTCCTGTTGGCACCGAAATTCTGGACGAAGACGAAGAAACCCTGATCGCCGATGTGACCGAGGTTGGGCAGCGTATTCTGCTGGCCAAGGGTGGTAATGGTGGATTTGGCAATCTGCATTTCAAATCGGCCACCAACCGCGCCCCGCGCAACGCAAACCCCGGTCTTGCAGGGGTTGAACGCATCATGTGGCTGCGCTTGAAACTGATTGCGGATGCCGGATTGCTGGGCCTGCCCAATGCGGGTAAATCCACATTTCTGGCTGCCACATCCAATGCACGCCCCAAGATTGCCGACTATCCGTTCACCACGCTGGTGCCCAATCTGGGCGTCGTTGGTGTGGATGGCGCAGAATATGTTGTCGCCGACATTCCCGGTCTGATCGAGGGTGCCTCCGAAGGGCGGGGGCTGGGCGATACCTTTCTGGGGCACGTAGAACGCTGCGCCGTTTTACTGCATCTGGTGGATGGCACGGCGGGCGATGTTGCCACCGATTATCAGACGATCATCAATGAACTGGAAGAATACGGTGCCGGGCTGGCGGGAAAACCGCGGGTGACGGTTCTGAACAAAGTCGACGCGCTTTCGCCCGAAGAACGCAGCGAAAAACGCGCCGCTTTAGAGGATGCCGTTGGCGCGCCGGTCATGCTGATGTCTGGCGCCAGCCAAGAGGGCGTGACAGAGGTGCTGCGGGCCACGCGCACGCAAGTGAGCAAGGATCGGTTGCGCATCAAGGCCCCTGCGCATGTCGAGGAAGACGTATGGAAGCCCTGAACAAAGCCAAACGGCTGGTCGTCAAGATCGGCTCGGCGCTGTTGATGGCTGATGGCGTGCTGCGGGCCGATTGGCTGGCGGGGCTGGCGCAGGATGTGGCAGATGCTAAGGCGCGCGGCGCGGATGTGATCCTTGTGTCCTCAGGCTCGATTGCGCTTGGCCGGGCGGCACTTGGCCTGCCCGATGGCACGCTGGCGCTGGAACAATCCCAAGCCGCCGCAGCCGTCGGCCAGATCCGGCTGGCGCGTGCCTATGAGGGTGCACTGGAACCTCATGGGATCACCACAGGGCAGGTTCTGTTGACACTGGAAGACAGCGCTAACCGGCGGCGCTATCTGAATTCACGCGCCACGCTGCAACAATTGCTGGCCCTTGGTGTTGTGCCGATCGTCAATGAAAACGACACCGTGGCCACGGATGAAATCCGCTATGGCGACAACGACAGGCTGGCGGCCCAAATAGCGGTGACCGTGGGGGCTGATCTGCTGGTCTTGCTGTCGGATGTGGACGGGCTTTATACCGCCAACCCCCGGCTTGATGCCACCGCCACGCGGTTTGAGGTGGTCGATGAAATCACCCCCAAGATCGAAGCGATGGCGGGTGACGCGGGCACCGGCCTGTCCAAGGGTGGCATGAAAACCAAAATTTTGGCCGCTAAAACAGCCACCGCTGCGGGCTGCGCAATGGTCATTACCGAAGGTTCGCAAAACCGACCCCTTAGCGCCTTATTGGCTGGGGCGAATGCCACGTGGTTTTCCCCCCAGGGTGATCCCCGCGCGGCGCGTAAACGCTGGATTGGCGCGATGAAGCCAAAGGGCGCGCTGGTGGTCGATGCGGGGGCTGGGGCAGCACTGGCGCGGGGCAAATCCCTGTTGCCTGCCGGCGTTTCGTCGGTTTCGGGTGCGTTTCAGCGCGGCGATGCGGTATCTATTCACACACAAGAGGGTGCGCTGCTGGGCCAAGGTCTGGT
>JAHRVD010000345.1 GCA_019090845.1 Marinosulfonomonas sp. | reverse complement strand
CTAAGAAAATGCTTATCGACGCCACCCACGCGGAAGAGACCCGCGTCGTGGTGGTTGACGGAAACAAGGTCGAGGAATTTGACTTTGAATCGGAAAATAAACGCCAGCTAGCTGGCAATATCTATCTGGCAAAAATTACCCGCGTTGAACCATCGCTGCAGGCGGCATTCGTCGACTATGGCGGAAACCGGCACGGATTTTTGGCCTTTTCGGAAATCCACCCGGATTACTACCAGATACCTGTCGCCGATCGCGAAGCGCTGCTGGCCGACGAAAAGGCCTATGCCAAAGCGCAGGCCGAAGAGGAAGAAGAACGCAAGTCAAAGTCTTCGCGTTCACGTTCACGCTCGCGCTCACGGTCGCGCAACAAGACTAAAGCCGCAGACACCGTCAGTGATGATGCAGTGGTGTCAAAGGAAGCGGAAATTCAGGGCATGGATGTCGTTGATCTGGACGAGGCTGGCACCGACAAGCCGGATGTTGTCGAGGAAGGCACATCGCCCGCCTTCACCGTTCATGAAACACCGGTAGAAACGCCAGCGGCTGACGAAGCTGTCGCAGACGAACCTGTTGTGGCCCAGGCCGTTGCCGATGAAGCCGGCGAAAATGAGGGCACCGCCCCCGACCAGCCGGATGGCGCCACGGACGATGAGACCGACAAAAAAGAGCCTGCGAAAGCCGAGAATGCCTCGGAAAAAGACGCCGATATTGAATCGGTCGCAGAAGAGGACGTAGCCGAGGAAATCCGCCAGCCGCGCAAACCCCGCCCGCGCAAATACAAAATTCAGGAAGTCATCAAGGTGCGGCAAATCCTGCTGGTGCAGGTCGTCAAAGAAGAGCGTGGCAACAAAGGCGCCGCCCTGACCACCTATCTGTCGCTGGCTGGGCGCTATTGCGTGCTGATGCCCAACACGGCACGCGGTGGTGGAATTTCCCGCAAGATCAGCAATGCTGCGGACCGCAAGAAGCTGAAGGAAATCGCAAATGAGATCGAAGTGCCCGATGGCGCCGGTCTGATTATCCGCACCGCCGGATCGCAACGAACCCGAACCGAGATCAAACGCGACTATGAATACCTGCAACGCATGTGGGAACAGATCCGCGACCTGACGCTGAAATCTATCGCGCCTGCGAAGATTTACGAAGAAGGCGACCTGATCAAACGCTCGATCCGCGATCTTTACAACAAGGACATCGACGAGGTGTTTGTTGAGGGCGAAAACGGCTATCGCGTGGCCAAAGACTTCATGAAAATGATCATGCCGTCGCACGCAAAGAACGTGAAACATTACACCGATGCGCTGCCGCTGTTTGCACGTTTTCAGGTGGAAAGCTATCTATCCAGCATGTTCAACCCGACGGTTCAGCTAAAGTCGGGCGGCTATATCGTGATCGGTGTGACCGAAGCGCTGGTGGCGATTGACGTGAACTCTGGTCGGGCAACAAAAGAAGCCTCGATCGAAGATACTGCGACCAAGACCAACCTTGAGGCCGCCGAAGAAGTGGCGCGCCAGTTGCGCCTGCGCGACCTTGCCGGTCTGATCGTGATCGACTTTATCGACATGGAAGAGCGGCGCAACAACTCGGCCGTTGAAAAGCGTTTCAAGGATAAGCTGAAGACTGATCGCGCGCGCATTCAGGTCGGCCGGATATCCGGTTTCGGCCTGATGGAAATGTCGCGACAGCGTCTGCGCCCCGGCATGATCGAGGCGACGACCCAGCCGTGTAATCATTGCCACGGCACCGGTTTGATCCGTTCTGACGACAATCTGGCGCTGAATATTCTGCGCCAGTTGGAAGAAGAGGGCGTGCGCAAACGGTCGCGTGAGGTGCTGTTGAAGGTGCCGGTGCCGATTGCCAATTACCTGATGAACAACAAGCGCGAACATATCGCCCAGATTGAATCGCGTTACGGAATGGCTGTGCGTATCGAAGCCGATCCGTTCCTGATATCGCCCGATTTTTCTATCGAAAAATTCAAGACCGCGACCCGGATCGTGGCCGAGGTAAGCGCACCAGTGGTGTCGGTTGATGCTGGTCTGATGGCTGAAATCGACGAGCAGGTGGAAGAAAGCGAAACCGAGGTTGAGGCAACTGAGGCACCTGAGGCTGCCGAAGACGCGCCAGCACCCAAGAAACGTCGTCGTCGTCGTCGTCGTCGTCGCTCCGGCGGGGGAAATGGCGAAAACAACAACGCAGACGGGCAAGAAAATAACGGCGCCGATGTATCTGAGGCTGCAGCCGTTTCATCCGAACAAACTGCGGAACAGCCGGTGCAACAAAGTGCTGAGCAACCCACAGTAAACGGCGAGGCCGTAGCAGAGTCATCCGCCCCCGACGAGGCGCCTGGACCCGACGAGGCACCTGCAAAGGAAGAAAAGCCCAAGCGAACACGTCGCCGGTCGCCAAGAGCCAAAGCTGCCGCTGAAGTGCCAGAGGCAGGCGACGCGCAAGTAACGCCAGATGTTGCAGCGGCAGAAGAGGCGCCTGCTGGCGCAGAAGCTACAGCAGAACCTGCAGCGGAAGAAAAACCAAAGCGCAAACCACGGGCCTCGCGTGCCAAACCCAAAGCGCAGACCAGTGAAAAGGACGATGCAAAGGCTGATGGTGCTGACAAGCCGACAAAAGCCAGGCGCACTCGTGCCAAGCCCAAACCTAAGGCCGAAAAGGCAGAGGTTGCCGCCCAGCAGGTTGCATCGAGCGAGCCCGAGGCTGTGGTTTCTGCGCCAATTGCCGAGGCAATCCCGGATGATCCGGACAAGCCAAAGAAAAAGGGCTGGTGGTCACTGGCTCGCTAAAATAGTCGAAAATTGTAACGCCGGGGAAACCCGGCGTTATTTTTTTCGGATGAAATAAATTTGATGCGTCGCCGCGCTCTGCGTTGCAATCAGTTCATGACCTGATTCTATACAAAAATGCGGAACATCTATGATGGCCGCCGGGTCATCTGCCTGCATCCGCAACACTTGACCCGCCTTAAGCCCGGCCAGTCGTTTGCGCGCTTTGAGCACCGGCAACGGGCATAACAGCCCCAGCGCATCCAGATCATTGTCAAACTCCATCGGCCACAGGCCTAGGCAGGATGTTTCAAATTGTCCACTAAGATGTGACATGTCGTGCCCGTGACCTTTGGCGGTGGGGGGGCTATGTCGGTTGCATGTTCGGTTTCGAAATCATGGATGCCAGTCTGCTGCCCGCGATGCTTATCGCGCTGACGGCCGGTTTACTGTCTTTCCTAAGTCCCTGTGTCCTACCGATTGTGCCACCGTATCTGGCCTATATGAGCGGTATTTCAATGCAAGAGATGACCGGCGATACACCGGCGCGTCGGCGCACGATTCTGCCAGCGCTGTTCTTTGTGTTGGGGCTTTCGACGGTGTTTCTGTTTCTTGGTTTTACTGCTTCGGCTTTCGGTGCTTTTTTTCTTAAAAATCAAGAGCTTTTCGCCCGTATTTCAGGTGGCGTCGTCATCATATTCGGGCTGCATTTTTTGGGCGTATTCCGGATTTCCATTCTTGATCGCGAGGCGCGACTGGATGCTGGCGATAAAGGCGGATCTGCCTTTGGGGCTTATGTCTTGGGGCTGGCGTTCGCCTTTGGCTGGACGCCCTGCATCGGCCCGCAACTGGGCGCAATCCTGTCACTGGCAGCGTCTGAGGCATCGGTGGCGCGTGGCACGTTCCTGCTGGGGCTTTATGCGGCCGGTCTGGGCATTCCGTTCCTGCTGGCGGCAATTTTTGTGCAGCGGTCGGTTAAACTTATGAACCGGCTCAAGCGCCACATGGGGATCATTGAGAAAGGCATGGGGCTTTTACTGTTGCTGGTCGGTCTTGCTCTTATCACCGGCGCGTTCACTAATTTTTCATGGTGGTTACTGGAAACATTTCCAGCACTCTCGTTGCTTGGATAATCAGCTTATATCCCACGCAATGATCCACTAACCTGTTCGTCGTATCAGTGACGGGCATGGGAATGGCGCAAAAAACAACGGTCAAACGACGGCGGGTTTTTTATATTCCCGGCTATGACCCCAATCCACCGCGCCGTTATCGCGAGCTTTATCGCAAGGAAAGTGCGCGGCAGGCAGAAATTTCCGGCTATCAGATCGAGGTGAAAGCCGGCGCGCCCAAGGCTGGCTATGGCTGGTCGGTGCGCGCTGATATCGACGGGGCCAGAACGCAGGCGCGGGTTGATGTGCTGGCGTGGTCTGATTTGGTAAAAACTTCGATGAAATCGGGTATCGGGGCGACATATGCCCAAATGTTCAGGACCGCGTGGATATACCTGAGCACTGGTGCTTTGCGTCGGCTGATGCGGTTGCGCAAAGGGCCGGTCATCGCAGCACTGTACCCGGTCGCCATGCTGCTTTTGCAGGCGATCGTGGCGATCGCCATCGGCTGGATGCTGGGCGCAATCCTTTCCGCTCTGACCTATCCGCATGTTGGCTGGATCGTCGCATTGCCGGTTATCGTGTTGATACTTCGTTGGTTTCGCGCACAGGACGGTCGGCTCTATGCCTATTATCTGATGCATGATTATGCCTTCACAGCAGGGCATCGGGGTGCCAATCCGCCCGAATTGCAAGAGCGGTTGGTGGCGTTCAGCGCCCGCATCCAAAAGGCGCTGGCTTCGGATGTGGACGAGGTTCTTATCGTCGGCCACTCGTCAGGCGCGCATCTGGCGATCAACATTCTGGCCGATATTTTGCGCGCCAAAAAAATCCCCCACCGGCGACCGGCGCTGGCGTTTCTGTCGCTGGGGCAGGTCGTGCCGATGGTGTCATTCCTGCCCAAAGCCGACCAGCTGCGCCGCGACCTGCACGAATTGTCAGCCACGCCCGACATCACATGGGTCGATGTCAGTGCACCCGGCGATGGATGTTCGTTTGCTCTGTGTGATCCGGTCTCAGTTAGCGGTGTGGCGGCTCAGGATCGGCGCTGGCCCTTGGTGATCTCGGCGGCTTTCAGTCAGACGCTGACGCCCGAGACATGGAAGGCGCTGAAGCGGCGTTATTTCCGGCTGCATTTCCAGTATCTCTGCGCCTTTGATCGCCCCAAGGACTATGATTATTTTCAAATAACCGCTGGCCCACTGACATTGGCGGATCGTTACCGGGGCCGCCCCGCTTCCAAAAGTCGGATTGACGTTTCCGCCTCGCCCTATACTTCAATGGCTCCATGAACCCGCCAAAACCAGCGCCCCGGCCCGACAAAGTATCACTGTGGCGATATTTTCGACTGTTCCGTCAGGACATCCTGTCAGCGCAGCCACAGCGCCTTTATCGGGCATGGATGGCAGAGTTTAAAACCCCGTTTTTCCGGTCTTACCTGCTGAACCAGCCCAATCTGCTTGATACGGTCCTGCGCGAGCGTCCGATGGATTTCCCCAAATCCAACCGTATTGCCGAGGGCTTGCGCCCGTTGCTTGGAAACTCGGTTTTCCTGAGCAATGGCGAGACATGGAAACGTCAGCGCCGGATTATTGATCCGGCGTTTGAGGGCGGGCGGCTGCGCGATGCTTTTGGATCGGTCGCGGCTGCGGGGCAGGCGGCGGTTTCCCGTCTGGCAAAATCTGACGGGCCGCTGGAATTTGAAGGTGTGACCAGCCATCTGGCGGCAGATGTGATTTTCCGCAGCCTGTTTTCGATCCCGATTTCTGATCAGGTTGCGACGCGGGTGTTCAATGAATTCAAAGAGTTTCAGCGCAGCCAGCCGATATTGAATCCGGCGACGTTGGTGCCGATGCCGCGCTGGATACCAAGGCTGCACCGGCGCAAGACTCGCGCGGCGGCCAGACGAATACGGTCCCTGATCGGCGATTTGACATCGGCGCGCGCCGACCAGATCGCAAAGGGAACTGCGCCTGATGATTTGGCGACCAAGATCATGACGACCCCAGATCCCGAAACCGGGCAGTTATTCGAAACCGGCGAAATGGTCGATCAGGTGGCTATCTTTTTTTTGGCGGGGCATGAAACCAGCGCCTCGGCGCTGTCATGGGCGCTGTATCTGCTAGCACTTTATCCAGACGCTCAGGAACGCGTCGCCAAGGAAGCCGCAGCGCTGGATGAAACACCGGAATTTGGCGATCTGTCAAAGCTGCGTTTCACCCG
>JAHRVD010000344.1 GCA_019090845.1 Marinosulfonomonas sp. | reverse complement strand
GGGCGATATGTGCCACGGATGGCGAAATCGAGCGACAGCGTGCCACCGTCGGCGAAATAGGTCACCAGCGAGCGGTAGATACCCATGGTACCGAGCGTGACAATAAAGGCCTCGATCTTGCCCTTGGTGGTCAAAATCCCGTTGATCCAACCCGCACCCAAACCCAGCAAAAGTGAGCAACCGCAGCCGATCAAGACCGTCGCGACCCCGGTGCCGAACGTGTCCACTGCGGAATTCATGATGATGATCATAACCCCGGCAATCGCCGCCGCCATTGAGCCAACCGACAGATCAATACCACCAGCCGTTATGACGAATGTCGCACCGATTGCGATGATGCCGATAAAGGCCGATCGCGTCAGCAGGTTCGTGAGGTTCCCTTCGCTCAGGAACGCGGGGTTCAGAAGAAATCCGATGACGCAGAGCAATAGTAGTGCAATTGCCGGCCCCGCCGTTTTGATATCAAGCTTCATCAGACTTCCCTTTACGGCGCTATTGGTTGTCAGGGCGGTCATAGCACTTCCTCTTGCTTGAGACCGGCGGCGTAGCGCATGATTTCGTTTTCGTTTATGGCATCACCCGTCAGGGTGCCGGTGATCCGGCCTTCACGCATGACGATGACCCGGTGGCTGACGCCAATCACCTCGGGCATTTCCGAAGATATCACGACAACCGACATTCCTTCGGCCGCGAGAGCCGCGATGAAATGGTAAACCTGCTGTTTGGTGCCAACATCAATACCGCGTGTCGGTTCATCAATGATGACAATGCGCGGCTCACTTTCCATGACCTTGGCGAGCAAAAGTTTTTGCTGATTGCCGCCGGACATATCGCCAACGACGATGTTGGGATCGCGGGCACGAACATCAAACCGGCGAATGGCACGTTCCAGCGCCTTTTCCTCGGCAGCGGTGTCAATCGCCAGCCGTTTGACGAATTTTGGCAGCGAAAACAGGGTCAGGTTTGGGCGCATTTTCTGGGCCAGCAACAGGCCTTTTTCTTTGCGATCCTTGGTCAGATAGGCAATGCCAGTATCACGCGCCGCAGCGACCGAGCCAAAGCGGGTTTCTTTGCCGTCCACCAGAATTTCGCCGCTATTGATATCGGACAGGCCACAGATTGCTTCAAATACCGCCGTGCGGCCCGAGCCAATCAAACCGGAAAAGCCAAGAATCTCACCCTTTTTGAGGAAAAAGCTGACATCCTGCACCTCGTCCGTGCACAGGTTGTGCACATCCAGCACACGATCGGCATCGACATCTGCCTCGTTCAGTGGCGGGTAAAGATCAGACAATTCACGGCCAACCATCATCTGCGCCATGGCGTCAGGCGAAAGGTCTTGTGCGGATTTGGTCGCAATCCACTGGCCATCACGTAAAATGGTGATCCGATCAGCAATGCGGTCCACCTCGGCCAGCTTGTGCGAGACGAAAACAATCGCAACACCCTTTTCTTTCAGGCGCTCGACCTGACGGAAAAACAGCTCTGTTTCAGCTTCGGTCAGAACTGCGGTTGGCTCATCCATGATCAGAACTCGAGCATTCCGGCTGATCGCCTTGACGATTTCAACCATCTGCTTTTCAGCAATCGACAGATCCGCGATCCGGGAAGCGGGCGAGATATCAAGCCCAACCTCCGCAAGATAAGTTTCCACTTCCTGGCGCATCGCGGCGCGGTTCAGAATGCCATTTTTTGAGATTTCCCGCCCAAGGAATACGTTTTCCTCAACCGTCATTTGCTCGGCCAGGTTCAGTTCCTGATGGATCAGGACAATGCCCATCTGCTCGGCTTCGCCATTTGGCGGCAGGTCAATCTCCTGCCCATCAAACAAGACCCGTCCTGATGTTGGGCGGTGAAAGCCAGACAGGATTTTCATCAGGGTGGATTTGCCAGCACCGTTTTCACCGATCAGTGCATGAACCTCACCCGGAACGATATCCATCTGGACACTGAACAAGACGGGGACCGAGCCAAAAGACTTGCTGACCCGATCTGCTGTCAAAACTGACAATGTATCTATTTGCCCGTCCAGCATTGTCTTCCTCCCCATGGCGAGATTTAACCCCCGCATCACGCTTGATTGACCCCTATGTAAACCTTTACATTGCTGATGTAAACCTTTACATTTTTGATGTAAACCTTTTCATACCGCGCGAAACTGGCTATAAAACCGGTAATCCATTGGAAAAACCACCAATTTCAAAGCCCATCAGCGCCCAGAAATCCGGAAGAAACAGTTGAGAACCTCACCGCCAAAACCAGCCACAATCGAAGATGTCGCAAAGATTGCAGGGGTATCAATTGCCACTGTTAGCCGGGCGATTCGTATGCCCGAGAAGGTTGCGGAATCCACCCGCAAGAAAGTCACGGCCGCGATTGCCCGCACCGGTTACATCGCGAATGCGATGGCGCAGAACCTGCGGATGAAACGCTCCCAAATGGTTATGGTGCTGACGCCATCAATTTCGGACCCCAATTTTCCGGGCGTTCTGACCGGCATTGAGAAACGAGCGAATGAACGCGGTTACGGTGTGCTGATCGGCAACACGGAAAATTCCGTTGCATTGGAAGAAAACTACTTGCGGTTCCTGTCTTCGGGGATGGTGGATGGTTTGCTGCTGCTAACCGGCCACCTGCCCGTCGCTGGGTGGCCCAAAAGCCCCGCATCCACCTTCCTGCCTATGATTGCCGCCACGCGACCCGTCAATCACGCCGAGGTCGCTTTCGTCGGGACCGACAATGTGGCTGCGGCCAAGATGGCAACGGAATACTTGATTTCACTGGGCCACCGGGAAATCGCTTATGTGAGCGGCAGTAAGGGCGATATGGTGTCGGAACTGCGTCAGCAAGGCTATCAGGACGGCCTGTCAGAAGCAGCGCAACCAATTGCTGAATGGGCAGTGGACAGCGATGGTACAAGTGAGGGCGGGCGTTCAGCGGTCGAAAGACTGTTCATTAAGGATACGCTGCCGACAGCCTTTTTCTGCTACAATGACGACACAGCCATAGGCTTGATAAGGGCCCTACGCATGCGTGGCTACCGCGTGCCCGAGGACTTTTCCGTCATAGGCTTTGACGACATCCCCTTTGCCAACAGCATCACACCCGGCTTGACAACCATCCGCCAGCCTAGAAGCCAGATCGGGGAACAGGCGATGGAGTTCCTGCTCAAGACCCTCACCGAAGGCATTAAACCCCCGGCGCAGACTCTTCTGCATGCGGATCTTGTCGTCAGAGAAAGCTGTGGACCACCGCCACGACGGGAGATTTCTGAGAATTGATCCACTATGTGCCTGGCTTGTAAGTCCCTTGGTCGCATTTGCTAGATCAGTTCATCTACCCAATTCAGAACCACTGCTTCATATTTCCCCATTCAATTCCGGGAAAATTGGGGAATATGCGGGGAGCAGCATGAGTTAAAAGTCTAATATGTTGTTCATATTTAATAAAATAGGAAATCTGGTGCGGGTGAAGGGACTCGAACCCCCACACCTTGCGGCGCTTGGACCTAAACCAAGTGCGTCTACCAATTCCGCCACACCCGCAACCGG
>JAHRVD010000343.1 GCA_019090845.1 Marinosulfonomonas sp. | reverse complement strand
GCATCCGTCGGGGCGTAGCGCAGCCTGGTAGCGCATCTGTTTTGGGAACAGAGGGTCGGGAGTTCGAATCTCTCCGCCCCGACCATTTAGTAAAATTCTTGAAATCACCAACCCGGCAAGCCGGGGCAGAACTTTGTTGCCGGATTTGATCAGATCAGCGGGTTGGCCGGGCCGGTTTTGCTGCGTCCAAAAATGCGCCTTTGATGCATTGTCGAATGATTTTTGACCAAAACTGTTAGCTGAGCGATGGGATTTTGTTGCCAAATTGATCACAGCGCTGCGACGCGGGTCGTAGGAAGATGGCCTGTGGATAACTTCAAGTTAATTGTCACTTACCGTGGGTAACCCGCGCGACTGATTGGCAAATCCCGGACCGGCGCTATCTGTCTGCCGGGGGATGAATCAATTGGTTAATAGGCGCACCCATTCCGGTCAAAAAACGTCAACCGAAAAATGTTGATTTTTTGTGAATAAAACCGTTGACCGGGCGGGCCTTCCTACGCCACTTTGTATGAGCGGATCGGGTGACCACAACATTTAGTGGTCTGGGACACCGAGAAGAGCACAGACTACATAACGGGCCTAGCTTTCTTTCAGATGGGTCGTCACGAGGCAGAACTGGTGCTTCGAAGTGCTGTTTTTCTGGTCCCTGATTGGCATATGAACCTGCGCACCCGCATTAAGACGGGCCGCAAAACGAAAAATTCGACGGCCGCAGCGACGGTCGGAACTGGGCAAATAAAAAAATGAAAATCGAAAGAAAATTCACCAAGGCAGGTAAAGACGCATACGCAGAGCTTGAATTCACCACGACCACATCTGAAATCCGTAATCCTGACGGGACGATTGTTTTCCGGCTGGACGAAATGGAAGTGCCGACTGCGTGGTCGCAGGTCGCCTCGGATGTCATCGCGCAGAAATATTTCCGCAAGGCGGGCGTTCCCGCACGGCTGAAACGACTGAAAGAAAAGGGCGTGCCCGATTTCCTTTGGCGCTCGGTTCCTGATGAGGCCGAAATGGCCAAGCTGCCCGAAGAAGACCGCATCACCGGCGAGGTTTCGGCCAAGCAGGTGTTTGACCGGCTGGCCGGTGCCTGGACCTACTGGGGCTGGAAGGGTGGATATTTCACCAGCAAAGCCGATGCGCGGGCCTATCTGGATGAGATGCGCTATATGCTGGCCACACAACGCGCCGCGCCAAACAGCCCGCAGTGGTTCAACACCGGGCTGCATTGGGCATACGGTATCGATGGCCCGTCGCAGGGGCATTACTATGTGGATCACGAAAGCGGCGAGCTGACCAAATCGGCCAGCGCCTATGAACACCCCCAGCCGCATGCCTGTTTCATTCAGTCTGTGGCTGATGATCTGGTGGGCGAGGGCGGTATCATGGACCTGTGGGTTCGCGAGGCGCGCCTGTTCAAATATGGCTCTGGTACTGGCACCAACTTTTCATCATTGCGCGGATCGGGTGAAAACCTGTCGGGCGGTGGTAAATCGTCCGGGCTTATGGGCTTCCTGAAAATTGGTGACCGGGCCGCAGGCGCGATCAAGTCGGGCGGCACGACACGGCGCGCTGCCAAGATGGTGATCTGCGACATGGATCACCCGGACATCGAGGATTTCATCAACTGGAAGGTCATTGAGGAACAAAAAGTTGCCTCGCTGGTGGCTGGCTCAAAGATGCATGAGCGCCAGTTGAATGAGATTTTCGAGGCGATCCGCAATTGGGACGGGCACGGCGAAGACGCGGTTGATCCGGCCAAGAACGTCAGCCTGAAGCAGGCGATCAAATCGGCCAAACAGGTCGCAATTCCAGAGACTTACGTCAAGCGCGTGCTGGATTACGCGCGTCAGGGATACACCGCGATTGAATTCCCGACATATGACACAGATTGGGACAGCGAAGCCTATGCGTCAGTGTCCGGGCAAAATTCGAATAACTCGGTTCGGGTGACGGATGCGTTTCTTCAGGCGATCAAGGATGATGCCGACTGGGATCTGATCCGGCGCACCGACGGGCGGGTGGAAAAGACCGTCAAAGCACGCGACCTTTGGGAACAGATCGGCCATGCGGCATGGTCCTGCGCCGATCCGGGCATTCAGTATCACGACACGGTTAACGCCTGGCACACGTGCCCCGAAGACGGGGCGATCCGTGGCTCAAACCCGTGCTCGGAATATATGTTTCTGGACGATACTGCGTGCAATCTGGCCTCGATGAACCTGCTGACGTTCCTGAAGGACGGGGTGTTTCAGGCCGAAGACTATATGCATGCAACGCGCCTGTGGACGCTGACGCTGGAAATCTCGGTGATGATGGCGCAGTTCCCAAGCAAGGAAATCGCGCAGCTGTCCTATGATTTCCGCACCCTGGGGCTTGGCTATGCCAATATCGGCGGGCTGCTGATGAATATGGGGATGAGCTATGACAGCGACGACGGGCGTGCGCTTTGCGGTGCTCTGACGGCGATCATGACGGGCGTTTCTTATGCCACCTCTGCCGAAATTGCTGGCGAGCTGGGGCCATTTGCCGGCTATGAGCGCAACGCCAAACATATGCAGCGGGTGATGGAAAACCATCGCACGGCGGCTTACGGCAAGACCAGTGGCTATAAGGGGCTGGATATAAAGCCGGTTCCGCTGGATCATGCAAATTGCCCCGACGCAGGGCTGGTCGATCTGGCCAAAGGTGCGTGGGACGAGGCCGTGCGCCTTGGCAAGAAACACGGTTATCGCAACGCGCAGGCCACTGTGATTGCACCAACCGGAACCATCGGTCTGGTGATGGATTGTGACACCACGGGCATCGAGCCGGATTTCGCGCTGGTGAAGTTCAAAAAGCTGGCCGGCGGCGGTTATTTCAAGATCATCAACCGTTCCGTGCCAGCGGCCCTGGAAGTGCTTGGATATTCGTCCTCTCAGGTTGAAGAGATCATCTCTTATGCTGTCGGACACGCGACATTGGGCAATGCGCCGGGGATCAATCACACATCCCTGATCGGGCATGGCTTTGGGCAGGCCGAAATCGACAAGATCGAAGAAGCTCTGCCATCGGCGTTTGATATCCGCTTTGTCTTTAACCAGTGGACGCTTGGCGAAGCTTTTTGCACCGGCACGCTTGGGATACCGGCCGACAAGCTAAACGATCCAAGTTTTGATTTGCTGCGCCATCTTGGGTTCAGCCGTCAGGATATCGAGGCCGCCAATACCCATGTATGCGGGGCGATGACGCTGGAAGGTGCGCCGCATCTGGACGAAGCCCATTACGAGGTTTTTGATTGCGCCAACGCCTGTGGCAAAACCGGCAAGCGGTTCTTGTCGGTTAACAGCCACATCACGATGATGGCGGCGGCGCAGTCGTTTATCTCGGGCGCGATATCCAAGACCATCAACATGCCAAATGACGCCACGATCGAAGATTGTCAGGCAGCGTATGAATTGTCATGGACCCTTGGCGTCAAGGCCAACGCGCTTTATCGCGATGGATCGAAACTAAGCCAGCCATTGGCCACGGCGCTGATCGAAGACGATGAAGAGGCCGAGGAAATTCTGGCCAAAGGCTCGGCACAGGAAAAAGCCAAAGTTCTGGCCGAAAAGATCGTCGAGAAGGTGATCGTTAAGGAAATCATCAAAAGCCACCGTGAAAAACTGCCCGGTCGGCGCAAGGGATACACCCAAAAGGCCGTCGTTGGCGGGCATAAGGTTTATCTGCGTACCGGCGAATATGCAGACGGAAAACTGGGCGAGATTTTCCTTGATATGCACAAGGAGGGCGCTGGTTTTCGCGCGATGATGAACAACTTTGCCATCGCTGTGTCGGTTGGTCTGCAGTACGGCGTGCCGCTGGATGAATTCGTTGATGCCTTCACCTTTACCCGGTTTGAACCGGCGGGCATGGTGCAGGGCAATGACAGCATCAAGAATGCGACCTCTATCCTTGACTATGTGTTCCGCGAATTAGCAGTCAGCTATCTGGACCGCACCGATCTGGCGCATGTAAAGCCGGTTGGCGAAAGCTTTGATGATCTGGGGCGCGGCGACGAAGAGGGTAAGCGTAATTTCTCGGAAGTTGGGGAAAATGCAGCCAATAAGTCGCTTGAGGTGCTGAAACAGATCAGCTCGACCGGATATCTGCGCAAACGCGTGCCTCAGGAATTGGTGGTTCTGCAGGGCGGCGTTGGGGCAACTGCGTTGAACAGTGCGGGCGATCCGGTGGCGACACTGCAAACTTTGATTCCCGAAACCGGCAGTGGCGCGGGATTTAGCGAGGCGGCGACAAGCTATACTGCCGGATCAGCCGCGCCAATGGATGAACGGGCCAAGGCGAAGATGCAGGGATACGAAGGCGATCCATGTGGCGAGTGTGGCAATTACACGTTGGTCAGGAATGGGACATGCATGAAGTGCAACACTTGTGGGGGAACCAGCGGGTGTAGCTAAGAAATTCCGGAGACGAATTTTCGCAGAAAATTCGAGCTCTCGATATCCGGGGCGGGTGCGCTCGCCCCAGACGCGGATCAGGCCGCAGGCAGAATACCGGGCGGTACACTAAAATGAGCCTGATAAGCGAAACTGGGGTCCCTTCGGGGGCCCCTTCTTCTTTTTATGCGCGATGAAATTCGCAGCAGGGGGGCGAACCGTAATTCCTAGCCTACTCAGCGCCCCGGCTTAGCGCGGCAACGCCAGTGCGCGCGACCTCTAACAATCCAAGCGGGCGCATGAGTTCGGCGAAGGCGTCGATTTTTTCGGGCGTGCCGGTGATCTCAAAGACAAAGCTTTCAAGTGTGGAATCAACCACATTGGCGCGGAATATATCGGCCAGACGCAGGGCCTCGACCCGTTTTCGCCCGCACCAGCAACTTTGAACAGGCCAAGTTCACGTTCAACCGATGGTCCTTCGACAGTCAGATCCTGCACGCTGTGCAACGGCACGATGCGGCCCAGCTGGGTTTTGATCTGTTCAATCATCGCCGGGGTGCCGGTGGTCACCACAGTAATGCGCGAACGGTGGCCTTCATGGTCAGTTTCGGCGACGGTCAGGCTTTCGATATTATAGCCGCGCCCTGAAAACAGCCCGATGACACGGGCCAGCACACCGGCTTCATTGTCAACGATACAAGCCAGCGTATGGCGTTCGACCACAGTGGAATTAGGATCGCGAAGCTCATAGGCCGAGTGGCTGGTAGAGCCCTTTTTTATTTTCAAAGCAGACATTTATAGCTCCTTCTTAAACCAATGCGCCACCGGCCGAGCCGATGGCCCCGGCGGTCGAATCATTGTTCAGCAGCATTTCATTATGCGGTTTGCCCGACGGGATCATCGGCAGGCAGTTTTCGTGTTTCTCGACAAGACAATCAAAGATGACCGGCCCGTCATGGGTGATCATTTCAATAATCGCGTCATCCAGATCAGCAAGGTTGTCGCAGCGGATGCCCTTGGCACCAAACGCCTCAGCCAGCTTCACAAAATCGGGCAGCGATTCGGACCAGCTGTGGGAATAACGCTCGCCGTGCAGCAATTCCTGCCACTGGCGCACCATGCCAAGGCGTTCGTTGTTCAGGATGAACTGTTTGACCGGCAGGCGATATTGTGTCGCCGTGCCCATTTCCTGCATGTTCATCATCCAGCTTGCTTCACCTGCGACGTTGATGACCAGCGCATCCGGATGCGCCACCTGCACGCCGATCGAGGCGGGAAAACCATAGCCCATGGTGCCCAGCCCGCCCGATGTCATCCAGCGATTGGGGTCTTCAAAGGTCAGGTATTGTGCCGCCCACATCTGATGCTGGCCGACCTCGGTGGTGATGTAGCGGTCGTATTTTTTGGTCAGCACTTCCAGACGTTGCAGGGCATATTGCGGTTTGATCGTCTTTTG